>JBFHGX010000004.1:0-68678 GCA_041582875.1 Bacteroidales bacterium
AATCAATAACATCAGGAACAATAATACCACCACCGAAGTACCTATAAACCCCCACTCTTCGCCTACGGTACAAAAAATAAAATCTGTACTCTGCTCAGGTACAAAATGATATCGGGTAAGCACTCCATTACGAAATCCTTTGCCAGTAAGTCCTCCTGAACCGATAGCAATTTTTGATTGATTTACATTGTATCCTGCGCCTCGCAAATCTTGTTCAATACCTAAAAGTACATTAATCCGTTTTTTTTGATGAGGTTCCAGTACATTTTCGAAAGCATAGTGCACACTAAAGACAAAGGCAGAGGCCATAATGAATATGCTCAGAATAAGTTTGATCTGCTTGCGCCACTTTCGTCTTATCGCTAGAGTTAGAATTGTGAGAACAGCAATACCACCAATGACCCAAATCTCTCCTAAAATCAAAGTCAACACAAAAAGAACCGCCATAACAACGCCAAGCACAATAATTAACCCTGAGAATCCTTCTCTAAACAAAACCAAAACAAACGAAAAATACACTAGCGCTGAACCGGTGTCGTTTTGGAGCAATATCAAAGCTGCCGGAACAAACAATATCCCGACCGCAATCAGCTTGGTTCGGAGCTGAGAAATATCCGTATTTAAAGCACTTAAAAATCGCGCCAACGCCAAAGCGGTGGCAAACTTGGCAAATTCGGCAGGCTGAATGGCAAATCCTCCAATTTTAAACCATGATTTTGATCCGGCCACTGTACTTCCAAAGAGCAAAACTCCTATAAGCACTCCCGCCATGGCCAGATAAATCCAAAAAGAAAACGTGCTGAAAAATTTTGCATCTACAATTAATACAAGAATAGCTAATCCAATAGCCATAGCTATCCACATCATTTGCTTTCCGTAGCGTTCATTAAAATCAAATACACCAGCAATTTCATCTCCAGCCGAAGCGGTAAAAATGCTCAGCCACCCCATAAACATCAACACCAAATACAATGAAATGGTGAGCCAATCTATGTTACTGATGGTTTTTTCTCGGTTTCTCATACGCGCTAATGTGTCTTTTTAACATTACCCGTGGGAGAGAGTAAATTACCCTCCATCATTTTCTTTTCCAGAGCAACCCGTTTAGTACTTCCCTTAAGATATTTTTCAATCATTAAACTGGCAATGGGTGCTGCCCAAGTTGAACCGAATCCCGAATTCTCAACAATCACAGCCAAAGCAATTTGCGGGTTGTCCATGGGAGCAAAAGCAATAAACAAACTGTGGTCATCACCATGCGGATTTTGGACTGTTCCGGTTTTACCGCATTGACGGATACTATCGAGTTGGTACATTCGTGCAGTACCATGATCGGCTTCAAACACATCGAGCATCGACTCACGAACAATTTCAAAATGATGCTGATCAATCCGCGTATTTTTCAATGTACTAAACTCGGTCAGGAGAGTGTCCAATCCAGGCAGACCTTTTAAAAGATGAGGGGGGTAAAAAAAACCCTGATTCGCAATAATCACACTCAAATTGGCCAATTGAATGGGAGTAATCAATATTTCTCCCTGCCCAATACTCAACGATCTTACAGTCAACGCATTCCAACTTCCACGATAAAGTTTATCATAATATTCCATCGAAGGAATATTCCCATCTGCTTCATAAGGAATATCAGTATGAAACCCCTTACCAAAACCAAAGCTCACCACATCGTTATACCAACTTTGGTAACCGCGGTGTGAATTTCCAAAATGTGGATTATTTAAAATGGCATTGAAGGTATTCCAAAAAAAAGGATTGCATGATTGCTGAATAGCCATAGCGAGTTTGAGCGGAGTTTGATGATCATGTGTACATCGAATGGGAACTGATAATTTTCCCTGACAGGTAAATTGGGTATTCGTACTGATAACACCCTCTTGGAGGGCAATGAGTGCATTCACCATTTTAAAAGTTGATCCAGGAGGATAAGTCCCCATCGTAGCCCGGTTTATTAGCGGCTTAAGGGAATCGTTCAATAAACGCGTATAGTTTTTCGATCGCTCACGACCCACAAGTAAGTTAGGATCGTAAGCAGGACTGCTCACCAAAGCAAGGATTTCGCCCGTTGCGGGATCTATAGCCACCACACTGCCCTTTTTATTCTGCATAAGTTGCTCGCCATACCACTGCAATTCTCCATCAATTGAAAGGGTTAAATCCTTTCCGGCAACAGCTAAGGTATCAAATTTTCCATCCTGAAAACTCCCTTTTACCCGGTTGTGGACATCAACTTCCACGATGGTCATACCACTTTCACCTCGCAGATATTTCTCGTAATACCTTTCAATTCCTGATTTACCAATGTAATCACCAGCTTTATAAAACCGGTCTTTTTTGATATCCGAAGGGTTAACTTCACCAATACTCCCCAGCAAATGACCTGCTGAGGGAAGTGTATAATGACGTAATGTCCGGGTTTGAGTATAAAAACCATCAAACAAAAACAATTTCTCCTCTATTTGCCCCATATCCTTTTTGGAGATTTGCTTGACAAAAACAGATGGTTTGTAGTAAGAATATCTTTTGGCTTTTTTAATTTGTGCAACAAAAGTGGCCATATCCATATCAATCAATCGGCAAAAAGCCAGAGTATCCAAATTTTTTACTTGCCGCGGAATAACCATCAAATCATAGGCTGCCTCGTTATAAACAAGTAACTTATTGTTTCGGTCATATATTCGTCCCCGCGGAGGATATTCCCTGATATTACGCAGGACAATATTATCGGCAGTAATCTTATAACTGTTGTCGATAATCTGAAGAAAGAAAAGTCGGAAAATAAACAATATAGCCATCAGAATAAAAACTCCAATGATAACATACTTTCTTCTTGAATAGTCCTTGATATACATCTGAAAATGGCCGCTGAACAATGAAACACAAAGGTAGGGCAAAAGGGGTTGTGGAAAAGGGGTGTGACTTTCATTTTATTCAAATAATTGATTTGAAATGCTTAATCCACACAAAATGAGATATTCAAAGGAAGTATTCAAAAAATCATCCAACTCCAGCGAATATTCAAACTGCTTGATTTCCTTTGTTTTTTATCTTAGCTTTATGGGACAAAGTTGAACTAAAATAATTTGTCATGAAACGGACAGCTACCTTATTACTCTTTTTACTTGGAATTATTTCGATTTCCATGGCCAAACAAGTAGATATTGCTGATGCAAAAACCGTAGCCCGCAACTTTTTACATTGGGTTACCTCACAAGAACATGGATCAGACCCACAACTGATTTTCACCTTCGCCACCAGCCATAGCAGCGACTTTGCACCTGATCAACTCAATGAAATTCCTTTGGTCTATGTATTCTCGATGGGTGAACAACAAGGGTTTGTTTTGGTTTCGGGTGACGATGTGGCTTGGCCCATATTAGGATATTCCACACAAGGATCCTACTCAACGACCCATCTACCCGATAACTTACGGAAATGGATTCAAGGTTATCAACAACAAATTATCCAAGCCATTGAACACCAAATCACGGCCAGTGAAACCACCATCGCCCAATGGAACAAACTGATAAACAACCAATTAAATCCTATTTCACGTGAGAGCAATTCTGTAAACCCATTGCTATCAACTACCTGGGATCAAAGTCCTTACTACAATTCGCTTTGCCCAGGAGGTTCCGTAACCGGATGTGTGGCAACAGCCATGGCTCAGGTAATGAAATTCTGGAATCACCCCGTGCAAGGTACAGGCATGCATTCATACAATCATCCCACCTACGGTACCCTTTCAGTCAATTTCGGCAGCACAACATACAATTGGTCTTCCATGCCCAACTCGGTAAACTCTTCAAACAATGCCGTTGCCACCTTAATGTATCATTGCGGTGTGGCCGTCGACATGAACTATAGTCCGCAAAGCAGTGGAGCCTGGGTAGTTGAGGATGATGACCCCATTTGTGCCGAAAGCGCCTTAAAAAACTATTTTGGGTACAGCAGTTCGTTGCATGGCGAAAAACGCGATAACGGATATTCCACTTCACAATGGATAACCCTGATTAGAGGAGAGCTGGATGCACATCGCCCTGTATTGTATGCTGGTTTTGGCTCAGGAGGAGGGCATGCCTTTGTTTGCGATGGATACAACGCATCCAACTATTTTCATTTCAATTGGGGATGGAGCGGATACTATGATGGATATTTCAGCATCGACGCCTTGGATCCGGGCGGCACCGGGACAGGTGGAGGAACAGGTGGATACAATAGTGGCCATCAGGCGTTGATAGGTGTTGTCCCGTATACAGCAACTACAAGCTATAATCTTGCACTTTATGATGTGGTAAATGCTTCACCCAACCCCATTGCTTACGGCGAAGCTTTTTCCGTACATACCGATATCGCCAATTTTGGCACCGGAAATTTTAATGGGGACTTTACTGCTGTGGTTTTTGACCTAAGCCTAAATGCAATAGAATGGATTGAAACCCTTACCGGAATGCAGTTGGGAAGTAATCAACATTATACCAATGGCCTTACTTTTTCAACATCCGGTTTAACAACGGTTTTGCCAGGAAGCTACTATATCGGTATTTTTTATCGCCCTTCGGGAGGGGAATGGGTTCAGGTGGCCAATGGCGACTATACCAACATGATTTCATTTAGTGTTGGAAACACCAGCAATATTGAAATGTACTCCCATTTTAATATTCTCGAAGGCACTACACTTACAAAAGGAGAATCTTGCAGCGTATTTGTGGACATCCTAAACAATGGTTCAACAACCTATTATGGTATGTTTGATGTTTCACTCTACAACCTTGATGGATCATATGAATACACCATCGAAACCCTGAACGGCGCTGATTTAGCACCGGGCTATTACTATGATGACGTGGAATTCGCCAATAACTATATCAATGTGGAACCAGGAACTTATTTGCTGGCCTTACAACATAAGCCAACTGGAGGAAGTTGGGAGTTGGCAGGATCAACCAACTATCCCAACCCTATTCAAGTCATTGTTAAAACACAAGGATACCAACCAGACATCTATGAGAGCAATGACAATGTGAACAATGCTTCATCATTACCTGTTAATTTCTCAGGGAATACCGCATCGGTATATACTACCGGATCGAACTCGCATGTGGGAAACGACTATGACTATTACCATTTGACTCTTCCATCGGGTTACGATTATACCATTTTGGCTCGGGCACATGATGCATACAACAGCGGCAATGGACAAATCTATACCAATGACGTTTTGTGGTCGTACAAAACCAACTTCATGTGGTCGAATGCCTACGACGATTTGATGTCGGGATATATTACCATGCGAAACGGAGGTGAGTTATATTTTCTGGTGGCGCCCTACTTCTTAGGAGAAACAGGCACCTATTTACTTGATATTCAAATTAACAGAACACCTACCGGACTAGAAGAACTTTCACAGGAAAACGGTATTCAGGTATTTCCAAACCCCGCCAATCAACTTTTAACCATTCATTTCGAAAACAATATGAATGGTGATGAATTCCAGATAACAGACCTACAAGGTAGAATCTTCACAAAAGGGTTAATTTCCATGCCTCAACAAGGGGACTTTATCATTTCAACAGCTGACTTGTCCAATGGAACATACATGCTCTTGATAAAAAGCGCTGATCGTTGGTTACAAAAAAAGATTATTGTGTTACACTAATAATTAGTATCCACTACTGTATCCTGACAATCTCACTGGTACTAATTATATTACTTTGATTAAGTGCACGATCGTAAATATAGGCTTCAAACTTGATGGTATCATAATCCGAAAGCGGATTGTAAATAAACAAAGTATCTTCAAAAGTACCCTTAATAGCCTGATTACCACTTTCTGGAGTCAGAACTGGGAATCGTGAATTAAAAGTGAGCGTATCAAATCGGGCTGAGTCGGCATTCCAAGATAACAAGGGCACTTCGACGAAAGTCCCATTTTGCTTTTCGAAATACTTAATTATTAAATTATAGTAATATTCACTATTCCGGTCGTAAGGAGGCAATGTATCGCGAGTGCCCAAACCCAAATCACCATCGCCATCCGTATAATCAAAAACCAACACCCCCCTTTCAGTGATGCCGGTGGATGGATTCAACAATACAACAAAATTATTATAGGTCACCGCAGGAATATTCGGGAATTCCTCGAACTTACGACAACCCCAAAAAACCACCAGGCTTGTCAGCAGAAGAAATAGTATTTTTGTCAAGTATTTCATCATTATTTGAATGAATCAGTAAAAGTACAACAATGGATGGAATGGATGTGCTTCCGTTTCCATTAAAACACCAGTGTACAACTATGCCAAATCCAACGTCCTTGATCGGCCAACTTTTTAAGCCACACAACGAACAAAGCTTTAACGAACTATGCCTTGAATTATTTCGGTTTCAACACAAAAACAATACCGTTTATGGCCAGTTTGTTGATTTTTTGGGCAAATCGCCTGTTTCCATTGGGCATTACCGCGATATTCCATTCATGCCCATTGACTTCTTTAAAACACATCAGGTAGTAACCGGCCATTTTAATCCTGAAGTGGTTTTTACCTCCAGCGGAACGACCGGAACGACCACAAGTCGACATCACATTAAATCTACAGACCTTTACGTTCAAAGTTTTACCCAAGCATTTCAGTATTTTTTCGGATCCATAAAAGAATACACCATTTTGGCTTTGCTCCCTTCTTATCTGGAACGCGAAGGCTCATCGCTTGTGCTGATGGCCGATGAGCTTATCAAACAAAGCCAACAACCCGATAGCGGTTTTTTTTTACACGACTATAAAAAATTAGCTGGTTTGCTAGCGCATCTGAAGGAATCAAAGAAACCCACCATTTTGCTTGGAGTGACCTATGCCTTGCTCGATATGGCTGAGCAATTCCCATTGAATTTTCCCGAACTCATGGTGATGGAAACCGGTGGAATGAAAGGAAAACGAAAGGAAATGGTGCGCCAGGAGTTACATCAACAATTGAAAATAGGCTTTGGCGTTGAACAGATTTATTCAGAATATGGAATGACAGAACTGCTTTCGCAAGCATATTCAAAGGGCAACGGACTATTTATCACACCTCCATGGATGAAAGTCCTGATTCGCGACACCAACGACCCTTTCACTCTCCTATCCGAAAATAAAAGTGGAGGCATCAACATCATCGATTTGGCCAACATATACTCTTGCTCTTTTATCCAAACACAAGATGTAGGTAAAATGCATCACAATGGGAGTTTCGAGGTGTTAGGCCGCTTCGACAACAGCGATATTCGGGGATGCAACCTATTGGTGGATTAATTTAAACGTTTATCTTTAGGGGCTAATCAACAATTTTAAAGCATGTTTTTACTAATTTTACAGGCCAATAAAATAACCTGCTAATGAACTTTCAAAACACAACTCAGCTTAAGCTTGCCTACGATTTTGTGGAATATACAGGCAAAAATATTTTCCTGACCGGAAAAGCCGGTACAGGTAAAACCACCTTTTTACACGAAATACGCAAAAATTCGCTCAAGCGGATGGTGGTGGTAGCTCCCACCGGTGTGGCAGCCATCAATGCTTCAGGAGTAACCATTCACTCCTTTTTTCAATTGGCTTTCGGACCCTACCTGCCCGGATATCAAACCATTGAAAATACAGGCGATCAAAACCCAGTTAAAAATGGTTCTGCTCAACGATTCAGTCGCCAAAAAATCAACATTATTCGAAGCCTGGATTTACTAGTTATCGACGAAATCAGCATGGTTCGTTCAGATATGCTTGATGGCATTGATGCTACTTTGCGCAGATTCAGGCGCTCTAAAGTACCCTTTGGAGGAGTTCAATTGTTGATGATTGGCGATCTGCGACAGCTATCCCCGGTCGTAAAAGACGATGAATGGACTTTATTGCAGAAATATTACCAAACTCCGTATTTTTTCAGCAGCAAAGCCCTCACACAGACTCAGTTCATTGGTATTGAACTCACAAAGGTATTCCGCCAAAGCGACGATCATTTTATTGCATTGCTCAATCAGGTGCGTGGCAACAAACTCACCGACCAAACCATCGAAGAACTCAACAAAAGGCATCTTCCAAACTTTAAAGATCATGATGGCTACATAACACTCACCACACACAACAACAAAGCACACCAAATAAACGATTCCAGATTATCTCTTCTAAAAAGTCAACGACAAAAATTCAAGGCTATAATTGTTGGGAATTTTCCTGAATATATCTACCCCACCGATGAAGAGCTTATTTTAAAAGTAGGTGCGCAGGTAATGTTTGTTAAAAACGATCCGTCGCCATTAAAAAGTTACTACAATGGCAAAATTGGTCGTGTTGTTGACCTCGATAAAGAAACCGTAACCATTCAGTGTGAGGGCGACGAAGATACCATCAGTGTTTCCGCATTGGAGTGGAACAACATCAAATATACGCTCAACGACGAATCGAAGGAAATCAACGAAAGTATTGAGGGGACTTTCAAACAAATTCCACTCAAACTGGCCTGGGCCATTACCATCCATAAAAGTCAGGGACTCACCTTCGAAAAAGCGATTATTGATGCTGAAGCCGCTTTTGCACATGGTCAGGTTTATGTGGCTTTAAGCCGATGCAAAACTCTGGAAGGCATGGTTTTGAGCACACCTATCCGAACAGAAAGTGTAAAGCACGATAGTTCGGTAGATCAATTTTCGACCGACATCGAAAACAACCAACCCGACGAAAAGCAGCTCGAAAAACAAAAACAACTCTTTGAGGAACAATTAATTTTGGATTTGTTCTCCTTTGATAATTTACAAATCAGCCTTTGGGTGTTTTTAAAAATTTTGCGCGAAAATTCATCGTCACTGCGAGAAGGTTTTTTGGCAGCCATGAATGTGATGAATGATGAACTAAAGAAAAATGTGACAGATGTTTCAGGTACGTTTCAACAACAACTCAAACGGATGCTTTCCGATACAAGCAACCCCGAACACCATTCATTACTTCAGGACCGCATCAAAAAAGGAGCAGCGTATTTTTCAGATCATCTATCAGGTAAGTTACTGGCCATAATTGGCAACCTGGATATTGACATAGATAACCGACAAGTTAAAAAGAGTGTATCAGATCAATTAACCCGTATACTGGAAGAAGCTTACTACAAAAAAGGATGTCTTGAAGCCTGTAGGTCTGGCTTTATTATGAAAGACTATTTATCAGAACGTGCCAAGGCTGCAATTCTGGCTCCGGAAAAGAAAAAATCTGGCAAAAAAACAGCTGCCAATCTTATCACCGAAACCAAAAGACCACAGGTATATGCTAAGCTTAAACAGTGGCGCGATCAATTGGCCAAAGAGAAAAACGTTCCCGTTTACATAGTATTGCCAGGAAAAACGATGATCGAATTGTCAAATGTAATGCCCACAACCCTTTGGCAACTCAAAAAAGTGAAAGGTTTCGGAAAAAAGAAAATCGAACAATACGGTCAGATAATTTTGGATCTCCTTTTGGAAGATATTCCTGAAGAATTAAGTCAGACCATCCCGGAGGAAGAACCTGAGGAAGAAATCGTCATAAAAATATCGACCTATGAAACCACAATGGAACTTTGGAAAAAAAACATGTCCATTGAAGAAATTGCCAAAGAACGCGGTTTGGCCATTTCCACCATCGAAGGGCATTTGGCTAAATTTGTAAAATCAGGAGAAGTTGAAATAGAGGATTTGGTCGAAAAAGAAAAAATTTCCGTCATTCAGGAACTATTTAACGAATGTGGCCCCATCAACCTCAGCGAAGCTCGGGATATTTTAGGAGAAGAATACTCGTATGGGGAAATAAGGATAGTTAGAGACAGCATCACCTTCGAAGAAACCAAAGAGGAACCTGAAGAAATACACTGATGTACAATCACAACCAATGAAAGAAAGTGAATATAAACTATCCCGACTTGAGGCATTAACTGATGGCGTTTTTGCCATTGCCATGACAATCCTGGTACTGGCTATCGACATCCCCGAAATCAACTCCCTCAACGAAGGTAGCCGGTTGCATAACTCCATTCTTGCCCAAAGCAATCAACTGTTAAATTACCTGATCAGCTTTTTGTTACTGGCCATATTCTGGACCATCAATCACCGGCAATTCAGGCTGTTGGCAAAAACCAATAAACAGCATATCTGGATCAATATTTTTTCACTGATTTTCATTTGTCTGGTTCCATACACCACTAGCTTAAAAAGTGCCTTTCCAAACGATTGGATGAGCAACCTTTACTTCAACCTAAACATGTTGTTTATTGGTTTCGTGTATATGTTTAATTGGAAATATGTCATCGCGCACAGCGCATTGCTAATTAGAAAACTAAAACCAAATGAAATAAAAAATGGAAAAGTAAGAACCCTTATTTTTGTACTCATTGCGGCCATCGCTTCAATATGCTCCTTCATTATTCCCAACATGTCTTCTTCTATTTATTTTTTAATCCCCGCATTAAAAATAGGTTACAGTAAATTTTCGGCCAAGAACGAACCTGTTACAAATCAGGAGTAGACAAAAAAATAATTTTGTTAAACATACTTAAGATAATTTCTTGAAAACCCATTTAGGTTGTACATTTGCAGGCTAAATTTCAAAACCATGAAACGTTTTTTCATTATTTCACTCATCTTTACAACTACAGCCACCCTGTTTATGGCGTGCTCATCAACCCCTGAGAGCAAATTGATTGGCACATGGAAAGCTCAAAAAGTTGAAACTGATTTTGACGCCAACAGAACAACACCTGACATGATTAGTCAGGTAGTGGAGATGCAAAAGCAGATGTACTTCAGAATGATTAACGACAGTATTATGACCATTATTTCGAAAAACGACACCCACGAAGCCCATTGGAAATACAATTCGGAAACCAAATCGGTTACATACTTTTTTAATGGAATGAATGGAATTCCCAGTGTTTTAGGGACTTTTAATGATGGAACTATCATTTCAGAATCAAAAACACCATTGGGAAAAATAACCATTTACTACGAAAAAGAATAGCTGAAAAAGCTTAACTGTAGCTCTTACGTTTACCCAAGAATCCTTGGGTAAATGAAACCAGAAAGATCAGCGCACTGATATAACCAGCCACCCTCCCCAAATAGTCTCCATTCATTACATAATAAGTCATCTCGTTGTTGGCTCTCAGCGTCTGTGCTATCACGGCAGGTTTCCAATAGGGAGTACGTTCAAGGATATCTCCTCGTTGATTAATAAATGCTGATACCCCTGTATTGGCCGATCGGGCAACATCCCGGCGGGTTTCAATGGCGCGAAGCACCGAAAAAAGTAAGTGCTGTCGGTAACCTGGAGTTTCGCCCCACCAGCCATCATTGGTAATTACAACAACGATACTAGCTCCCAGTCTCACCGATTGCGCAACAAATTCTCCGTAAACCGATTCGTAACAAATAACAGGACTTGCATTCAGGTCAGGATTTGATCGTTTAAAGATATTGGGGCGATCATCTTTTTTAAGGGTTCCAACCGTACCTCCCAAATCAATAGCCAAGGCCTCAATAGGTTTCAAAATTCCCCACGAGGGCATAATCTCCGCTCCCGGTGTCAGTTTCGATTTATGATGAACCTGCAATAACCCTTCACTTTCAATGAAAAAAGCTGTGTTGTAGGCATAATAACTTCCAGGTCGTGATCTGAATTTACGCGCAGCATTGGTTCTTGGTTCATCTGGCAAAATATTGCGGTAGGTAGTTGCTCCCGTAATAATGGAGGCGCGCGGATAATCACTTAAAAATGATTTCAACCGATTCAGGTTCGTTGAATACTGCAATGATTCTTCCCAAATATCTTCCTGCAATGCCGACTCTGGAAAAACAACATAGTCTGTACTTTCTGTCATTTTTTCTTTGGCTAAAAATATATAACGCGATACCAGCGAATCAGGCGGTAGCACATATTGTTCGTTATATGGATCAGTATTGGGCTGAACCACCACCACGTTTATTGGATTGCCGTTTTCATCATATTGATGATAAGTAATCATGGAATACAATAAAGGGATCAAAAAACTAATAACCAATATACTACCAATCAACATCAGTCGAGATTTGGGTTGTTTTTCCAGATAACCATTCAGCAATTGAAAGGTTAATATATTGATGACCAACACCCAAATTGTTCCTCCCAAAGCGCCTGTTATATCGTACCATTGTATCCATGAAGGATGTATTGCAAATGCATTTCCCAGGTTTAACCACGACCAGGTTAAGTCCCAGTTCATGTGCAAAAACTCGAAGGTTACCCAATAAAAAACAAGGATGTAATGTCCTCGTTGATTATTAAATAATTTCCTTTTCGACAGGTGAAAAACATAGAAAAAAAAGGCCATAAACAACGAGTTCAATGCAAATGCTGCAAGCGAACCCCATTCGGTACTATTCCAAACCCACCAGGTAGTGAGCACATTCCAAATAAAAAAAGCCAGCCAGGCATATAAAAACACCCCTCTCTTTCCTGAATCACCCAATCGTTGCTGTACAAATAGCAAAGGCACAAAGGCGACAAACAACAATGGCGTAAACCCATTCTCAGGCCAGGAAATCGCCAACAATAATCCGGTAGCAATGGAAAACAACAGGTTGAAATATTGCTTCATCTAATTTTATTTTGGTCAAGGGCGAAAGTAATAAAAAGAAGGCTAAATCAAATTTTTAAACTTTGTAAATTGAATAGGCATTTCATATAAAGTTTACAAAAGCCTTTCAGGAAAAGTACTGCTTCGACGGCAATAACCACCAATTAAAACATTTATGTTTGACAAGTTTATCCTGCATGAGAGTATTTAACTAAATTTGTATTAATTAACCCCAAAGCTCCAATCATGTTAACAGCAGGTCATCACATAAGTCGTCGATTAAAACAAGCTCTGACCATGTTTGTATTGCTGTTTACCATTTCAAGTGTGCAGGGACAAAACAACAACCCGCCCATCGCCCAACATGGTATTTTGGATATTTCAGATTGGAATTTCGAGCATGACGGAACGATTAAGTTAACAGGTGAATGGGAATTCTATTGGGACACCCTTATTGCTCCAGCCCAATTTCCCACCGAAATTTCACCTGAATACCACCATTTTCCACATATATGGACCGACTTACCTAAGACCGGACACAACTATTCCAAGTTTGGATATGCCACCTATAAGCTTACGGTTGTGATGCCACAAAAAGCCAAAAAAATCATGGCCCTGCATTTACATGATTTTTACACAGCATACCGGCTCTGGTTAAACGACACCCTTATGGCACAAAAAGGGAGGGTTGGAATAAACGATGATGAATCAATTCCCAAGTGGATGACAGTCACCAAACCCTTTGCTGCAAATGATGACACCCTGGAATTCGTACTTCAAATATCAAATTTCGATCATAGCAAAGGAGGGCTGGCCATTGCTCCGGAACTGGGAATTGCTGATGATTTATTACAAGAACAACAAACATTACTTGGCGCTGATTTACTGCTCACCGGGGCACTTATCATGGGAGGGCTCTTTTTTATGGGGCTCTTTTTATTTGGCCGGAAAAATAAAGCCATCCTCTATTTTTCACTGTTTTGCATCGTGTACAGTTACAGAATCATTGGAACCGGAGAATACTACTTACACACCATCTTTCCCCACTTATCGTGGTACCTGACCGTAAGACTAGAATATATCAGCCTGTTTCTGAGTCCGTTTTTGTTTATGCTATTTATGCAATCGGTTTACCCCAAAGAAACAGGTAAAATTCCAGCCATGATTCTGAAAGTAACCTCATCAACCCTTGTACTAATAAGTTTATTTCTTCCACCAGTGATATTTACAGCCCTATTAAAACCTTATTTGGTTTTTCTGGTTTTTTACATCCTTTATGGGATTTGGGTTTTTCTTTTGGCAGCCATTCACAAACGCGAAGGAGCAGTTTTTGCCGTAATTAGCATCTTTTTTGTGTCGCTGGTCTTTTCCATGCAGATTCTTAACTATTTAGGCTACATGGGAATACATCCATACATTTACTTTGTCGGCTATGTTTTATTTTTCTTTTTTCAATCACTCATACTATCCTACCGTTTTGCGGCATACTTTAAATTAGCTACCGTAAAAGCTAAAATGGGAGCGAAAGCTAAAGCTGATTTTTTAGCTACAATGAGCCACGAAATACGAACCCCAATGAATGGCGTTATTGGCATGACGAGCCTGCTTCGACGGACTCCACTTACCAAAGAACAATCAGAATATGTTGAAACCATTCACACCAGCAGCGACAATCTATTAACCATAATCAACGATATTCTGGACTTTTCAAAAATTGAAAACGGAAAATTACAAATTGAAAACCAGCCTTTTGACATATTAAAAACAGTACAAGAAGTTTTTTCGCTCTTTTCCAACATGGCTGCCAAAAAAGACCTTCAGTTGATCCTGAAAAAGGGCGAAAACTTATACCCATATTTAATTGGCGATTCGAATCGCTTAAAGCAGATTTTAGTCAATTTAGTGGGAAATGCCATCAAATTTACCGATTCAGGCACAATAACCTTATCCATTCGCATCAAAAAAGAGGCTTTGGATCATCTGATACTTTTATTTTCCGTTACTGACACCGGTATCGGAATACCAAAAGAAAAGTTCAATTTGTTGTTTAAATCATTTTCTCAAATCGACTCTACTTCGGCCAGACAGTTTGACGGAACCGGACTGGGCCTTGCCATCTCAAAACAACTGGTAAATTTGATGCATGGAGTTATATGGGTGGAATCAGAAGTCAACAAAGGTTCCACTTTTAGCTTTACTATTCGCACAACAAAAGCTCCCGAGCCGGCATTTTTGAAAAAGTTGGAGTATGCCAACAAGAAATCTGAACCATCGGAAAGTAAACAATATGATGAATTTGCAGTCCTCATTGCGGAGGACAACCTGATCAATCAGAAAATTGCTTTTAACTTACTCAAAGCCCTTGGCGTAAAAAGCGATATCGCCCCCAATGGAAAAGAAGCATTGGATGCATGTAAAAACAAATGTTACGATCTGGTGTTTATGGATATTCAAATGCCTGAAATGGACGGAATAGAAGCGACAAAAGCCATACTTGCTCACTGCTTAAGAAATCATCAACAATCACCCAGAATTATTGCTATGACAGCCAATGTAATGGGAAATGTTAAAGAAGATTGCTTGAATGCGGGTATGGTAGATTTTATTACAAAACCCTTTACCATGGAGCAGTTAAAAACTGCCCTGGATAAATGGTTGCGCTAAAAACAAACCTGTTTTCGGCTGCTACTTAAGTTCGTACACAGCCCTATTAAAGGTGGTGTCTATCTGATGAAAAATAGGATAGAAGCCCTTTTCATCCAGCACGTTTCTCCCAATATAGGCTTTGAATAACGTTTTAATCTTTTCCTTTGATAACGCAATCTGCTCAGGTTTTTCCTCAATTCCTTTCTCTTCAGCATAGGCTACCAAATCGCGATATATTGCATCGGTCATATTAAAGCCTTTGTTAAAACTCTCAAAATCGGTGTATTGATTTAGCTCAGGGCGATGCTTGTCCGTATAATCAAAGGCAAAGGTGAAGAGCAGCCCCTTGTTAGCAAGCAAATTGTAATAGGTGTGTACAGAATCTGTAATCAACGGCACATAAATATCGGGCATGATACCTCCTCCACCGTATACAATCTTCCCTAAGGGAGTTACATATTTCAAACTATCGTTCAGTTGAACACTATCGGCATTTAACATCTCTCCAGTAGTGTATCGATGAAAAGCTTCAGAATAATAATCCTCAAAATCTTCATCCTTGGAATAAGGCTTTTGGATACAACGACCTGTTGGGGTATAATATCGGGCCACCGTAAGACGCAAAGCTGAACCATCAGGCAAACTCATTTGTTCCTGAACCAATCCCTTTCCAAAAGATCTTCGTCCGATAATGATGCCTTTATCGTTGTCCTGCAAAGCACCGCTTACAATTTCGCTGGCCGAGGCCGATCCTTCATCAATCAAAATGGCTACATCACTGTTTTCAAGCTTTCCAGACTTGGTAGCATAGGCAAAACGTTTCTTTCTGTTTTTTCCTTCGGTATAAACAATAAGCTCACCATCCTTTAAAAATTCATCAGCAATATCAATAGCCGCTTGCAAATAACCACCGGGGTTTCCACGCAAATCGAGAATAAGTTTTTGCATCCCCTCACTACGTAAACGATCAACAGCTAGGTTAAACTCTTCGAAAGTGGTGGCTGAAAAGGTGTTGAGCTTGACATAGCCAATGGTTGGGTTAACCATATAAGCCACATCTAAACTATAAGTAGGAATCACATCGCGGGTAACAGTAAAATCAATGAGTTTGGGCACTCCCCTACGAAATACACTAATTTTTACTTTAGTGCCCTTTTTTCCTTTCAGTTTTCGCATGGCGATGTTGTTGTTAACACCATTTCCAGCGATTAACGAATCATCCACCATCACAATGCGATCGCCAGCCATTAACCCAACTTTTTCGGAGGGTCCGCCAGGAATAGGATTGATAACGGTAATGCTGTCTTTTTCTATGCGAAACGAAATACCTATTCCTTCAAAACTTCCTAACAATGGATCGTTAACCTGATGGAATTCTTCGGAGGTAATATAAGCCGAATGTGGATCAAGATCTTCGAGCATTCCCCTAATTGCATCGGTTTGCAGGGTTTCAAGCTGAACCGTATCCACATAATCACGAACAATGTAGTCTAAAATATCGCCTACCTTGTTGTAGTGTGAGCTACCTGTAGGAAAAAGCAAACCTTCAGGACTACCATTTTTAGGAATCATGGTACCCACCCAAACTCCAATAATTAATAATATGGCAAATAGTAAGGGTAAATATTGATTAAGTTTTTTCATCGGGGTCGAATAATTTTTTGCAAAAGTAGTGAATCATCAACACCACAGGAACTAATATGTGTCCGAAGTCCGTATTAAATGTGTTCGATACACCTGATTATCTTCTGTTTTTATCAAAATGAAATAAAAACCATCAGGCAAATCCGTCACAAAACTAAGTTTAGAGGTGGCATTTACTTGCTTTTGAAACACCCGGATTCCCATGCCATTATAAATGATCATTTCCTGAATATTCGACTGATCGCTTTGAAGGTTGATCTCATTAACAAAAGGATTTGGAAATACCTTTAAGGATGAGGTGCCATCAAGATCCAAAACGTTGCTTGGCATTTCGGAATATCCATTAAGAAAAACCTGATGCGAAACCCGTTGCTTTAGTTCATCTGTATTGATATCCTCGCAAAGTGTAACTACGTTGCGGTATTCTCCCTCCTCCGTTGGTTTAAATTGAATAGTAAATAAAAACTCCTCCCCTGCGGCGATTTGAACAGGTAGCTCATCCAACAATTGAAATCCGCTTGCTTGAAAAAACACTTCATTGATCACCATTTCTCTATGAAAATGATTGACAAGGCTGAGTTGAGTCGTTAATGAGTCGTTGGGAGGTATGGTATCAAAAACGAGGGTGTCTACATTGGCAGTAAAGACGGGCGACTGCCAGTCGAACTTAAAAGCCCTGTAATTGATGTTGTTGAATGAAAATTGTAAGGCTATTTCACCAGATTCGTCAAATTCAGTAATGCTGGGGATTCCACTGCCCCAACCCACGACTGTTCTCCCATTTTCGAGCCTTTGGGCATTCCCCATAAAACTACCAAAAATATCCGGTGTACTTCTCAACCGATTTACCAAGGTGGCTGTCATGGCATCTGTATCTAACAAATATTCAGCTGCGCTCGAATATTGCGGATCATGACAATTTCCATTATCAAACACGCTCAGATTCCCATTTCCAAAAACAATTCGTGCATCGTGCTGATGACAAAACATTTGTAAAGAATCATCAAACTCAAACTGATTTCTTTTACCCCCCAATCTCCAAATAATTTCACCTGTAATGCGATTAATGCGCGTCACTTCATCCATATTTCGGCATGAAATAATCATGGTGCTATCTGTATCGAGTTCAACGCTGTTTCCATGAACATAATCAATAATACTTCCAGTAAGGTTAATTCGGTCGGCAGCATCAGTAATCTCAAAATGGTCCCAACTGCGCCATTGAAAAACAACATTGTTGTTTTCATCCAGTTCCTGAACAATCAATCCAATCACCGTGGCCATTGGATTCCCTCCGGGGACGATTAAACTCATATCAATCAACTGCGGGTCATGAACAAGCAAATATTTATGGTTGTTTTCAAGGATGAGCAACTCGTGGTTGTCGGCCAGCATCCCATTTCCAGCCCTGATGGTATCAATAATTTCAAAAAAAGGATTCAATTCGTAAAATTCCCAATTGGTACGTCCATGATAACTCAGGTTTCCGTTCATCTGCAATTTAAAATCAGAAGGCGTATTGCCCAATAGCTCACGATAAAAAACCGGTTGAGCATAGTTATCGTAAATGGCAATAAACTCGTTTGAACGACTTTTGTTGCTGATGGTTCCCAGAAAAAAATAGCCGGGTGCCGGGTCATTTTCGTGCGTAATGGTAATATCTGGCAAACCGAATGGCAAATCCTTTATTGGCTGATTTTTTAAATGATCGGAAACAATGGGTAATTCACTTTCAAACACCTCATTAAGCACCTGAATTTGAAAAGTCTTTGAGGTACTCGAAACGGAAAACTCAAACTCAAATACTGTCAGACTATCATCAGAATATATGTTCACCAACACCTGTTCACCAGGCACAAAAGGTTGGACAGGAAGAAAAAAGCAGGTAAGTTGGTCATTGGCGAAATATAAACTACCATCAATATCACCACTTTGGGAGCCTTTAACCTTAATGTGAGTTTTTTCTAAAACCCAACCCTGATTGGTTATTTTGTCAGGTCGAAAAGCAATGCAACTATGTGGATTTACATATTTTGCGAAAGGTCGTGGTGAAATATAGGATATATTAAATTCATGAGATTCTTGACTCGAAATTGTATTGCTGTGTCCAATCCAAAATAAAATCAACAATAATAAAAAGAGCGATTTGCTCGAGAATTTAATTGGTAAAAATGTAAAAATCCGCAGTAAAATGGGCATACTATTCACTCTAACTATTGTTACATATTTGCCAACAATTAGTAGAAAACTGTTGCTGACATCTCCGCCAAAAATAGGACAATTTTTCCAAATTTGAGACATATACAAAACCCGATTTACTTTAATTTACTGAACCTCATTTTATTATAATCTGGCACTTACTTTGTATAATAATACATAAAATTGTACTTTTATTCCAAAGAATTGATCATGAAAAAGCTGGGTATTTTGTTGATTTTTGTTTCTCTATTGGTGTTCGGATGCAAAAAACAGATCACCTCAACCGAAGAGGATGTGAAAAAGGTAGAAAATTTGATTGTAACTGATAATTTTGATTGGAATACAGCACAGAATATTCATTTTACTATTACAACAGATCAGGCTAAAGTAATATCAATAAGGTCATTGGATGGAGACATTGTATATCACAAGGGCTTTTTCGGACAACTCACTGAAACCTATCAGGTGGACGTCAATCTACCCAAAACAGTTGAAATGGTTTTGGTGAATGGACTTCAAATACCCATATCGGGCACATCCATTCAGGTAAACCTGAACGAAACCTCAACAAAATCTCTTCAACAGCAAGCTGATTTACCAACAGATGGACTGGTAGCCTTGTGGCACTTGGACGAAAACAACGGAACACTTGCTTCGGATGCTCAAGGTGATTTCAACGGCACCATCAATGGAGCCGATTGGACATCCGGCATCAGCCACAGCGGACTAAATTTCAATGCCATTGATGGAGGAGTAACCATTCCGGCCAACGAAGGTTTAAACCTAACAGGAGATGAAATTAGCCTTACCTTTTGGTTTAAGATGAATGAAATCGCTAACGCCGGTTGCTTTTTGTTTCATAACACCAAGTATATTGTTTACATCGATGGTAACGGAAAAGTATCATTTGCCATTTACAATCCTACCTATCATTCCATTGTAACCAATTGGAGCGACCGTATTTTGGACACCGACTGGCATTTTATTGCGGCAACCTACGATGGAGAATCCATGAAATTATTCATCGACAACCAATTAATGAAGAGCAGTGAACAATCAGGAAACCTTAACAGCCGTGTTACTGAATTACATATTGGAAATCAGTCTTCCTACCGATTCATTGACGGACTCATGGATGAGGTGGCTATTTATAACCGGGCCATCACCATCGACGAAATTAACACGATGTACACCACCACTCCCAATCCCGATACCGGAGATGGAAACTTGGTTTCCTGGTGGCCCATGAACGAATTTGGAGGAACACTTGTCCCTGATGTTCAAGGAAACAATAACGGAACTGCTGTTAATCCAAGTTGGACATCCGGCGTTTCTGGCAACTGCCTCTCTTTTAACGGAACTGATGAATATGTAACCATTCCTAATAACGCCTCCTTAAACTTTACTGAACAACTGACCATCATGGCCTGGGCGAACTCGCTTGAATATAAGGAGGCTAAAATTGCTCAAAAAGGCGACTGGGATGGGCATGGACTTGGTGGCACTAAATGGGGAGGATGGAAAGGGCATATAAGATTGGCCAGTGGTTCCTCTGTAGCTATTGAAAGTCCGGGCGGCAGACCTTTATTAAACGAATGGTATCATTTGGCCATTACGTATGATGGTGCTAAGTTGAAACTTTATGTAAATGGTCAGTTGAGTAATAGCCAAAGCGTAACAGGACTGCTCCATGTCAATAATCGAAATACATCTATTGGCTCTGATAACGGAGGGCAAAAGTTTTTTAATGGCTTGATTGACGAAGTTAAGTTTTTCAATACCGCACTCAACCAAACCGAAATTCAGGCTGCATATAACAACCAAACTGCTGCCAACGATAGTGATGGGGATGGCATTCAGGATGCAGATGACGATTTTCCCAATGATGCCGGCAGGGCATTTGTCAATAATTTCCCTGCTGCCGGATACGGCAGTTTGGCCTTTGAAGATTTATGGCCCGGCCGGGGCGACTACGATTTCAACGATTTGGTGGTTGATTACAGCTTTGAAATTATCACAAACGCTTCCAACAAGGTAAGCGATGTAATATCAAAGACAGTGGTTCGTGCCATTGGAGCCGGATTCAGCAACGGATACGGCTTCCAGTTTTCCAATGATCAAATTCAGACCAATCACCTTTTAGTCACCGGATATATTATTGAAGGTGATGTCGTGACCATAGCTGAAAACGGACTTGAACTTGGACAAGAAATACCAACTGTTATCGTATTTGACAATGCCAAAAACATCCTACAATCAGCCACTGGTTTTGTGAATGTAGAAGAGGGAGCTCCCTATGTTGAACCGGACACGGTAGAAGTAAATCTGGTTTTCACTCCCGGAATATACGAAATAGCTGATATAGATCTGGTTCATTTCAATCCGTTTATCTTCGTCAATGGCATACGTGGAAAAGAAGTCCATCTTCCTGATTACATGCCTACTTCACTTGCTGATGCAGCATATTTTAGTACTGTCGACGATGATAGTAATCCGGCCACAGGACGCTATTACAAAACCGCTAACAATCTTCCATGGGCTATAAACATTTCCCAATCTTACGATTACACCAACGAAAAATCGGAGATTACCAGTGGGTATTTGCATTTTGGCGATTGGGCCGAATCTACCGGTGGTCTTTATCCCGACTGGTACAAAGATCTTTCGGGCTATCGCAACGGTGCACACATTTATCAAGTGCCGGAATAGCATTATTACACATATCTTAGGGTCGGGCGCCAGGAGTTCAGGTTGAGTTCCTGGCGTGTTTTTCTCAAACCCCTTATTTCCAACTTATCAATCCAATAATCCAATTTTTCATCCGGGTTTTTTCTTAATTTTGCCGATTAATTTTAAAATCTGCTAATTCAAAATATCAATGTCGAAAAAATATACCGAATACAACCAGCTTAACTTGCCTCAATTGGCTGAGGAGGTTAGGGCTTTTTGGGATGCAAACCATATCTTCGAAAAAAGCTTATCCAATCGGGAGGCAAACAACCACTATGTATTTTACGAAGGTCCTCCATCTGCCAATGGCGTGCCTGGAATCCATCATGTTATGGCCCGAACCATCAAAGATTTGTTTTGTCGTTACCAAACCCTGAAAGGAAAATACGTACAACGCAAAGCAGGTTGGGATACTCACGGGTTGCCCGTTGAAATTAGTGTAGAAAAAACCTTGGGCATCACCAAAGAAGATATCGGCAAAAAAATCAGCGTAGAGGATTACAACAAAGCCTGCCGAAAAGAGGTGCTGAAATACAAAGACTTATGGGACGACCTTACCAAACGCATTGGTTACTGGGTCGATCTGGACAACCCTTACATCACCTTCGATAATAAATATATCGAGTCGGTTTGGTATCTACTAAAACAATTGCACGAAAAAGACCTGATGTACAAAGGATACACCATACAACCCTATTCACCAGCTGCTGGAACCGGACTCAGTACCCACGAGCTCAATCAACCAGGTTGCTATCGCGATGTGAGCGATACCACCATTGTGGCTCAATTTAAGGTTATCCGCAAAAGCGCTTCCGAAAAATTGTTCGATCAGGTGGAAGGTGATTTGTATTTTATTGCCTGGACAACCACACCCTGGACACTTCCTTCAAACACAGCTTTGGCTGTTGGCGATAACATCGATTATGTAAAGATTGCTACTTTTAATCCGTATACAGGAAGTCCTATAACGGTTATCCTGGCCAAAGAAAGAATGTCAGCCTACTTTAATCCTCAAAATGCAGCACTTGATTTCGAGGAATACAAAACCGGAGATAAAAAAGTCCCCTTTAAGGTTTTGGGCGAATACAAAGGTTTTGAACTCACGGGAACTTCCTATGAGCAACTTTTTCCCTGGATTAAACCCAATGGCAAAGCCTTTGAGATTATCCCGGGTGATTTTGTAACTACAGAAGATGGTACCGGAATAGTTCACATCGCACCAACTTTTGGTGCCGATGACGATCGTGTGGCCAAGGCTACTGGAATTGAACCCCTCATATTAATTGACATCAACGGTGAACGCCGTCCGATGGTTGATTTAACAGGTAGGTTTTATACACCTGAAGCCCTTGATACGGAATTTGTAAAACAATTTGTGGATGTGCAACAGTACAGCGAATATGCCGGGCGTTTTGTTAAAAACGACTACGACGAATCGCTCGGAAAAGATGACACTACACTAGATGTGGATTTAGCGGTTAAGTTGAAAAAAGAAAACTTGGCTTTCCGCATCGAAAAACATGTGCACAGCTACCCCCATTGCTGGCGTACCGACAAACCAATTTTATATTACCCACTTGACAGCTGGTTTGTAAAAACGACCAGCTTGAAAGACCGAATGATCAGCCTTAACAAAACCATTCAGTGGAAACCCAAATCTACCGGCGAAGGTCGTTTTGGTAACTGGCTCGAAAATCTGCAGGACTGGAACCTGAGTCGCTCACGTTTCTGGGGTGTTCCTCTACCTATCTGGGTTACCGAAGACCGCACTGAGAAAATTGCATTGGGTTCAGCTGCTGAACTTAAAGCAGAAATTGAAAAATCGGTTGCAGCGGGCATAATGACCGAAAACCCCATGGCGGATTTCGAACCCGGAAATATGTCAAAAGAAAACTATGAAACTTTTGATTTTCACCGTCCGTATGTTGATAATATTGTATTGGTTTCCGAAACCGGACAAAAAATGTTTCGCGAAAGCAGCCTGATCGATGTTTGGTTCGACTCAGGTGCTATGCCTTATGCCCAATACCACTATCCTTTTGAAAACAAGGAATTTTTTGAGAATAATTTCCCGGCAGACTTCATCGCTGAAGGGGTAGACCAAACCAGAGGGTGGTTTTTTACCTTACACGCCATTGCCACCATGCTATTCGACTCAGTAGCATATAAAAATGTAGTGTCCAACGGATTGGTGCTCGATAAAAACGGCAACAAAATGTCCAAACGATTGGGCAACGCAGTTGATCCTTTTACAACCATCAATCAATATGGCCCTGACGCTACGCGTTGGTATATGATCACAAATTCTCAACCATGGGACAATCTGCGCTTCGACCTAGCCGGAATTGATGAAGTACGACGCAAATTTTTTGGAACCCTATACAATACCTACAACTTTTTTGCCTTGTACGCCAACATCGATGGATTTACCTACAGCGAAGAGGAAATCCCCTTAACTGACCGCAGTGAGCTTGACCGTTGGATATTATCGGAACTTAACTCCCTCATATTAAACGTTGACGAATCATTGGCCAGCTACGAACCCACCAAAGCTGGGCGTGCCATTCAGGATTTTGTAACTGAGCACTTAAGCAATTGGTATGTGAGATTGTCGCGTCGCCGTTTCTGGAAAGGTAGTTACACCAAAGACAAAATTGAAGCTTACCAAACTTTATATAAAGTACTGGAAGTGGTGGCTCAGCTGAGTGCTCCTATTGCGCCTTTCTTTGCCGACAAGCTGTTCATGGACTTGAATAACGTATCGGGAAGATTTGATTTGGAGTCGGTGCACCTCTCTGATTTCCCTGTAGCTCATATGGAGGCCATCGACAAGGATTTGGAAGAACGCATGCAATTGGCTCAGCAAATTTCGAGCATGGTTTTGTCGTTGCGGAAAAAAACCAATCTGCGTGTTCGTCAGCCATTGGCAAAAATTATGATTCCGGTGTTGAACGAAAAATTCAAAAATCAGGTTCAAGCCATTGAGGCATTAATCTTATCGGAAGTTAATGTGAAAGAGATTGAATACCTTCCGGAAGACTCTGATGTATTGGTAAAAAAAATAAAGGCTAATTTCAAAGCCCTTGGACCAAAGTTTGGAAAATTGATGAAAGCTCTGGCGGTCCAAATACAACAGTTAGATCAGGACGGCATCAAAAAGCTCGAATTGGAAGGTAAAATCGACTTAACTGTGAATGGACAATTGTTATCTATTACTACCGATGATGTGGAAATAGTAACAGAAGACATTCCTGGCTGGAGTGTTGTTACAGAGGGAAATGTTACCGTAGCACTTGACATTACCATAAGTCCAGATCTACAGAACGAAGGCCTTGCACGTGAGCTGGTTAACAGGGTTCAAAACCTGAGGAAAGAAAAAGGATTTGAAGTAACCGATCGCATTGTTTTAAAAGTGGCAAATAGTGAACATACTGACAACGCATTTTGCGCGTTTGAAGAATATATTTGCTCAGAAACTTTGGCTACGTTGCAGTTTACAGCATCCGGCGAAAACCAGAATTTGAGCGAAGTTGAATTAATTGACGGAATAATGACAGCATTTGACATAGATAAGGAATAAATCAAAATATTTGCTATCTTTACTCGCCAAAATAGAATTGCTCCCCATAAAATGGGGGAAATTCTGCGTTATGATGGATTAAAACCGAAGGATATGAACGAAAAGATGACAGAAGAAAAGAAAAAAACCAGATATTCGGATGAAGAGCTGGAGGAATTCAGAGAAATAATTCTGAGAAAATTAAACAACGCCAAAGAAGACCTTGTTTTGTTGACAGAAGCATATAGCAATCAAAGTGATCACGACATCAATGACACTTCACCGACTTTCAAGGTATTGGAGGAAGGTCAACAAGTGTTATCAAAAGAAGAAAACAGCCGTTTGGCCGCTCGTCAAGAAAGGTTTATTTCTAACCTTGAAAACGCTTTGATTCGCATTGACAACAAATCATACGGTATATGTCGAGCTACTGGAAATCTAATCAGCAAGGAACGTCTGCGTGCCGTGCCTCATGCAACCTTAAGCATTGATGCCAAAAATAAACAGGCTTCCAATGATCCTATCAATTAGTAGGAAGGTTATAAAACTACCCATTTGATTTGAAAAAAGCAGCCTTTATTATCTTTATTGTTCTGATTCTTGATCAGGCCTTAAAGTTTTGGATAAAACTCAACATGACCCTGGGGGAAGAAATTCCTATGATAGGGTCATGGTTTAACTTATATTTTACCGAGAACAACGGCATGGCCTTTGGTATGCAGTTCGGAGGTGAATGGGGCAAACTTGCATTGAGTGTTTTCAGAATTCTCGCCGTTATCGCTATTGGTATTTATTTGATTATTATTTCGAAGAAAAAAAATCACGGAGGGCTTGTATTTAGTCTGGCCATGATATTTGCAGGAGCTTTAGGCAACATCATCGACAGTGCTGTTTATGGGTTAATCTTTACCCAAAGTTCATATCACACGGTGGCTACCTTTGCGAGTGAAGGTCAGGGATACGCCTCCTTTTTACATGGGCGTGTTGTTGACATGTTCTATTTTCCCATTGTGAACCTGGTTCAGGCAGATGTGCCTTCATGGGTGCCTTCATGGGTGTTTAGTGGTGATGGACGTTTTATTTTTTTTCGACCCATTTTTAACGTAGCCGATTCGGCTATATCCATTGGTGTTTTTTGGCTATTGCTTTTTGAGCGCAAAAAGCTGGTGCTTTAATCAGAAACTTTCACCCGCACCTCGCGACCATTCAATAAACTACTTTCAATAAATATAACCGATTTTACTTTCTTTAATAACTCGTTTCGGTTTTGCCCAGCAAAACCTATGGCATAGTTTTTCTGCCCAACAGGGATTTCGAGTACTACATGTTGTTCATGGAGCTCACTCACCAGTGGTAATAAATTTCTGAGCCAGATAGCAGATAAAACCAACTCCTTAAACTGAGGATGGTACGGACCGGCAATCAAATCCTTACCCTTTTCCAACCCCTCGGAAGGATGCAATCCCGTACGGATAACCTTTACACCACCCTGTTCAAAAACAGGCAAAAGTTGAGACACCCATTCAACGGCCGTTTTTAAAGTTAATGCAACAAATTTACCTTTTGTATACCACTGATGCAATGCAGTATCTTTAATTACTAAGGTTGGATAAATACGGGTACAATCCGCTCCCAAATTCACAATCTTTTGGGCAGTCATCAAAGAGCTTTCAAGCGAATCGCCAGGCAACCCTACCATCATTTGAAGACCAAGCTTAAAACCTCGGCCTAAAATTAATCGGGAAGCATCCTCCACTTGTTTAGAGGTATGACCACGTTGTGATTTCTTCAAAACTTCATCATCCATCGACTGTGCACCAAGCTCAATAGTGGTGACCCGATATTGTTCCAATAAATCAAGGATTTCTGCGTTAATATAGTCAGGACGAGTACTTAACCTAATACCCTGAATGGCGCCTGAATGTAAGTAAGGTTGCACCAATTTAAGGTACGCTTCTTGCTCCTGAAGTGGAATTCCGGTAAAATTGCCACCAAAAAAAGCAATATCGACAATCCTGTCTTTTTGCTTAAAAGAAGCCAAATGGTCGTTAACAATTTTTATGACTTCTGGATGAGTTGGAATTGAAATATGACCACTAATTTTGCGTTGATTACAAAATACACATTGAAAGGGGCAAGCCAGCTCGGGAATAAAAATCGGTATGGTATAATATTTGCTCATGAATATAAATCAACAAAGTTTCGCGTTAATTTTTAAATATTTTTGCAAGGTAATAAATCACAAAAGTACTTCACTAAAACCACAATCAATCACATGAACCAATTAATTAAAAAAACATCAGGGCTTTTGTTAATCGCTTTGATGAGTTTACTGATCGTCGGCGGTTCAACCTCTTGTACAAGCAAAAAAAAGCTTGCCCGTCAACAAGCAGCAGCTGAATATGCAGCCAAAGTAGAACAGGCTAAAACTGACCTAAACGCGATCATTGATGGCACTTCTTCTTGGACACTTGATGAGCAAGATAAACGCATGGAGGTAATTAAATCATACAACATCGATGACCCTGCGGTCATTGATTTACTGGAAAAAGCGGAATCAACCGTGGCTAGTAAGCGTGCTGAACTTGAACGTAAAAGAGAAGAAGAACGACTGCGTAAAGCAGAAGAAGAACGGCTTGCGGCTGAAGCATCTAAATATGCTCCCATCGAAAACAGCCTTGATGCTGTTGCCAACGCCAACAGTGTTGACATGGCCAATGCCAAAATATCACAAACCCTTCAACAGTATGCTACTCCTGATGTTCCTGTATTAATCATCATCAGTCAGGCAGGTGGGTTTAACGACTACGATCGTCCTTCAACCATCTCTATGTTCCTAAATTACCTGAAGGATAAAAAGAAAAACGCCTTCCGTGTTGAAAGCGTAAAATATAACAACCAAGGTAAAATTACAGAACTCGAACTCATTAAAAAATAGATCCCAATGAAAAAGCTCACCATATTATTCTCCTTTATTATGGCCATGGGATTTTCCTCTGCCATAGCACAAGAACTCAGTCCTGAACGTAAATTGGCCATCGATAGCCTTGCCTTGGAAAAAGTACGCGACTTAAGTAAATATATCAGCATTATTGGTGATAAAGAAACTCCTTGGAGTGAAGCCAATCGGGTAATCGACCGCGCTGAAGAGTTGTTTATGCAGGGCAGCGAAATGGGTGTTTCGTCCCTTACTAAACAAGAAATTAACTACTATACCGTTCGAAAATATTTTGAACGTTTGATGCGTCTCAACTACAACAAGGTAGATATTGAATGGTATAATATTGAATATGTAAGCGATTTACAGCGTCAACCCGATGGAACATATGTAGGTGTTATCACCATATTCCAAAAATTCAGTGGATACGATGCGGAAGGTCGTCTTGTTTATCAAGATACGACCAAAAAAGATATCACGGTATACGTCACCCGAAAAGAAACTCAAATAGGTGGTCGTTTGATTGGTTTTTGGGATGTGTTACTGGGAGATATCCGCGTGAAAGAAACAGCAAAATAGTTGATTCACATAAACATATTAAAAAAGGGATGTTCCAAATGGAACATCCCTTTTTTAATTGCAATGCTTTGAATTGCTGAAGGTCAATTGGCAACAGGTGCCTGCTTAACTTCTTCAGGAACATCTCCCGAAAGAGCAGTAAAAAACGAAGCCATTTCATCCACCTGCTCATCGGACAGGTCTTTACTCAACTGCAACTTACCCATAATTTTAATGGATTCCTTTAAATCAGCAATTCCCCCATTATGAAAATAGGGAGCCGTTTTTTCCACATTGCGTAATCCTGGCACAAAAAACATCCCTTTGTCTGCTTCATTTTTGGTTTCTTCAAATTTACCGTGGTCATCAAGCTGAGCATTAATAACTTCATGGTAATCACCAAACAAACCAAACTTTTGCATCATATTTCCACCAAGCAAAGGCCCCATATGACAAGCAATACATCCTTGATCGATAAAGGTTTTAAGTCCCTGACGTTCAGGTGGATTTAAAGCCATTATATTCCCGCCAAGGTATTCATCAAATCGTGAAGGAGTAATAAGGATGCGCTCAAAAGCACCAATGGCTTTGCGCATGTTAGCATAAGTGATGGGGTTAGCGTCTTCAGGAAAAGCCTCAGCAAACATTTTTTGATACATGGGCACTTCCTCCAAACGAGCTACCACTTCTTGTTCAGAAGCCATGCCCATTTCCGCAGGATTTAAAACCGGCCCACCAGCCTGTTCTTCCACATCTTTATTTCGGCCATCCCAAAACTGAGCCGTGCGAAAAGCTGCATTGAAAGTAGTAGGCGAATTACGGGTTCCCGGAATGCCATTGTCACCAGGCGAAGTGGGTAAATTATCGACACCGGCTGTAGCCAGGTTATGACAGGTATTGCAACTTTGCGTTCCTTCTTTTGACAAACGATTGTCGAAATACAGCTGTTTACCCAACTGAACCTTAACTTCAGTAATCAGATTCTCAGGATTTATTGCTTCTGTGGGCAATGGTTTAAAAAACAGCTGTGCCTGAGCAAGTAAATCCTTGTCCTGTTGAGTAACAACCACCTCTTCAGAGGCTTTTTGTGTAGCTTGTTGGCTATTTTGTTGGCAGGCGTTCAGAATAAAAGCCGCCATAACCAAAGAAATTAAATACTTTTTCATTTTGAGATAGTTTCCTTCAAAATTAATCATTTTTTGATTTAACGCTATGATTTTATGCAGGCTTTACTATCTAATCTTGCTATCTATAAACCATTTACAATTAGCACTACCGGATATATGGCGCTCTACATCGGCTCCCGTTGTACACCACAAAAATTAGCTATTTTTGCGCCATGAGCATCAACTTACTTCCGACCCCGCTGACCCAATGGCTAAACACCGATGGCAAACCGCTGATAATTGCAGGCCCATGCAGTGCTGAAAGCGAATTTCAAATGCTAAGAACAGCTCGTTCCATTGCTCAAAATAGTAAGGTTCAGGTATTTCGTGCCGGATTATGGAAACCCAGAACCCGTCCGGGAGAATTTAGTGGAATTGGTGAAAAAGGATTGCCTTGGTTAACGCAAATTAAAAAAGAAACCGGATTAAAAACAGCTGTTGAAGTAGCAGACGCTTCTCATGTAGAATTGGCCTTAAAACATGATGTGGACATACTCTGGTTGGGTGCACGTACGGTGGTCAATCCTTTTTCGGTACAAGCCATCGCTGATGCCTTACGTGGAGTGGATATTCCTGTGATGGTAAAAAACCCCATTTCTCCTGATTTAAAACTCTGGCTGGGAGCCATCGAACGTATCCATGCCATGGGGATTCATAAAATAATAGCCATTCACCGTGGATTTCATTATTTTGAGAAATCAATTTACAGAAATGCTCCCATGTGGGAAATCCCTATTGAATTAAAAAGATTAATACCGGATCTGCCCATTATTGTTGACCCCAGTCATATTTGTGGTCGCCGCGACTTGCTTCAGTCCATCGCTCAAAAAGCGCTTGATTTGGAAATGGACGGACTCATGATCGAAAGTCACTTCGATCCCGACAAGGCCTTAACAGATGCAGCACAACAAATTACGCCTTCCGATTTAGAAATTCTCATTCAGCAGTTGGTCATCCGCGAAAAACGTGGAGACATTAATTTCCAGAATAAACTAGAAGAACTTCGTACTGAGATAGATAAACTGGATGGAGAAATGTTACAAATTTTAGCTAAACGGATGGAAATCATCGATGAAATTGGTGAATACAAAAACCAAAACGACATCACTATCCTACAAATGAAACGATGGGCTGGAATTATCGAAGATCGATTGGCCATTGGAACCCATTTAGGCCTTGAAGAGAATTTCCTACGAAATTTACTCAGCCTGATGCACGAGGAATCCATTAGAAAACAAACCGTTATTTTTAACGGAAAACATAGGGATAGCTAAAAGTGCCTTAAGTACTTGAAAGTAAAAGTTCGCGTACATTTTCTGTCTTCAAACTTCAGACTTCCAACTTTAGTTCACTTTAGGCACTTCCCTAAAGGGTTTTCACTATTTTTGCTCAAAACCTTTGTAGCATGAATGAATTGTATCCATTAAAATTTAAGCCCGTATTCAAGGAGAAGATTTGGGGCGGACAACAGCTTAAAACCAAGCTGGGAATGGAATATGGCACGCTCGAAAACTGTGGCGAAGCGTGGGTAATATCTGGAGTAGAGGGTAATCCAACCCTAGTTGAAAACGGGTTTTTGGCCGGCAACGAATTAAATGAATTGGTAGAAGTTTATATGAGCGATTTGGTAGGTGAAGATAATTACGAGCGTTTTGGCCTTGAATTTCCACTTCTGATCAAATTTATCGATGCAGCAGATTGGCTCTCCATTCAGGTACATCCTGATGATGATTTGGCAGCCAAACGCAATATTGGCAAAGGAAAAACTGAAATGTGGTACATCATGGGCGCCAAACCCAACGCTCAACTCATTAGTGGTTTTAACAAAAAAACAGATCAGCAAACCTATCTCGATCATCTTAATAATGGTACCATCAAAGAGCTCATGAATTTCGAAAGTGTTGCAACAGGAGATGTGTTTTTTATGCCTGCCGGTCGCGTACATGCCATCGGGCCAGGAACCTTACTAGCTGAAATTCAGCAAACTTCGGACACCACCTATCGCATTTACGACTGGGACAGAAAAGATGAGCAAGGTGTGGCACGCGAATTGCACACCAAAGAAGCCCTCGAAGCCATTGATTTTGGATTGGTTGACAAATATAAAACCGATTATCGACCCGTTGAAAATGGAACGGCCTCCGTAGTTAATTGTCCTCAGTTCACCACCAACCTGGTTCAATTCAACCAAATGTTGAAAAAAAACCTAGAGCTAATGGATTCGTTTGTCATATACATTGGAGTGGAAGGTCGTTGCGAATTGAAATGGGACGACCAATCAATACCTCTGGGAATTGGAGAGGCTGTTTTAGTCCCGGCCATATTTGACCATCTGATACTTAAACCCCTTTCAGGACAGGTAAAACTATTGGAGGTTTATCTGATTTAAAAAAATGCAACATATTGAATCCAGAGGTTGTCTTTGGAGGAAATGCTAAATAATAATACTAACACTATGAAAAAAGGAATTATTCTGGCCATGATGGTCATGTTTGGAGTGGTCATGATGGCTCAAGATGCAAACACCGGTAATACACTACCTTCAGTAACTATTAAAACACTTGACGGAAGTTCATTTAACACACAAGATATCTCCAACGATGGCAAACCCATTATCATCAGTTTTTGGGCTTTGTGGTGCAAACCCTGTAAACAGGAAATGTCTGCTTACGCCGAAAATTATGAAGAATGGCAAGAATCCACCGGAGTAAAAATTTATGCCGTTTCTATTGATGATGCACGTTCTACCGCGAAGGTAATGCCTTTTGTAAGTGGCAAAGGCTGGCCAATGGAAGTACTCCTCGATCCTAATGGCGACTTTAAACGTGCCATGAGTGTAAATATGATCCCTCACACCTTTATCCTGAACGGAAAAGGAGAAGTGGTTTATCAGCACACTTCATACTACGAAGGTCTTGAAGATGAAATATTTGAGCTTGTAGAAAAAATTGCCGCCGGCGAAAATATTAATGAATAACCTGGAACTGTTTGTTCACCAAAACACAACTTTTCACATGAAAAAATTACTGGTCATAATAACTGCATTTTTCGTTTTTTCAATTGCTGCAAAAGCACAGGATTTCCTGACCAAATCGGAGGTGCATGGTAGTTTCGAAACAGATGGAATGTTCTATCAATCGGACACCGACCTGGGTATTACCGACTCACTCATCAATGGCAATAATTTTGGCTTTAACGCTTTTGCGGATATTATATACACCTTGGGCGATTTTTCAGCCGGGTTCAGGTATGAAGCCTACCTTCCTCCCATTGCAGGTTTTGATTCACGACTAGAAGGACAAGGATTTCCTTACATGTGGGCAACCTACAATACAGGAAAATTTAGTTTTACTGTAGGTAATTTTTACGAGCAATTTGGTAATGGCTTGGTTTTGCGCACCTACCAAGAGTGGACTTTGGGTTACGACAACTCAATAAATGGTGTTCGTATCATCGCTGAACCCATTAAAGGTTTGATTTTTAAGGGGGTCTACGGAACTCAGCGTTTCTATTGGACCAAATGGGAGAAAAACGGACGCGGAATTGTAAAAGGTTTCGATGCCGAACTTAATTTTAATGATGTGTTTGCCTCTTTAGCTGATTCAAAATTGAAACTTACCCTGGGCGGAAGTGCTGTAAGCAAGTATCAGGCCGATTTAAACCCACAGTTTTATATGCCAAAAAATGTAGGTGCTTTTGCCGGCAGGTTCAATATAGGCATGGGTAAGTTTAACTTTACTTCAGAATATGCCTACAAGATTAACGATCCCTCGGCCATCAACAACTACATTTATAAAAATGGACAGGGGTTTATTTTTACAGGTAGTTATTCAACCAAAGGTCTGGGTGTATTTGCCATGTTTAAACGCTATGATAACATGAGTTACAAGAGTGACCAGGCTGTAACAGGTAACGCACTCGACATCAATTATCTTCCGGCATTAACCGAAGACCACACCTATATGCTAGCTGCTATGTATCCCTATGCTACGCAGCCCAATGGCGAAATTGGTTTTCAGTTACAGGTGAATTACAAGATTCCAAAAAAGACCAAGCTGGGAGGGAAATATGGAATGGGTATTTCTATCAACTATTCTCAAATTAACGATATCAGTCGGCAAGTGGCTAACGACAGCTTAATCGTGGATGGAATTCCGGTATACAATATGCCTGCCTCCATGGGCTACACCAGCGAATTTTTCAAATTTGATTCTGTCATTTTTAATCGCGACTTGACGGTGGAAATAAACAAAAAATTCAACAAGAAACTGAAGGGTATTTTTACCTATATTAACCAACAATATAACCAGGATGTGGTTTTGGGACATACCGGAGAACCCAATGTATTTGCCAATATTGCTATAGTTGACATGACTTATAAATTCGCATCAAATAAAGCGCTAAGATGGGAGTTGCAGGGCCTGTGGACCAAAGAGGATAAACAAGACTGGGCCGCTCTTTTGCTCGAATATACCATATCTCCGCATTGGTTCTTTTCTGTTGCTGATCAATATAATTACGGCAATGATATCGAATCTGACCGCTTACATTATTACACAGGTTCATTCGGTTATACCTTTCAAACCACCCGTGTTGCTGTAACCTACGGCCGTCAGCGCGAAGGCGTAGTTTGTGTAGGTGGAGTTTGTCGTCAGGTACCCGCATCCAACGGATTTTCAATTACCCTTTCAAGTAGTTTTTAAAGCATATCATCATGAAATTTAAATATTTAAGCTTGCTCATTTTTTCTGTCGCTATTCTTTTTCAAAGTTGCGACAAGGTAGATCCTCCATTTAACAAAACCATCGTCGACAGTGGCTCCGACAAAAAAGTGCTGCTGGAAGATTATACGGGCCACGAATGCGTTAACTGCCCCGGTGCTGCATTAACAGCTCATGAATTAGAAACTCTATTTAATCACAAAGTTGTGATAATAAGCGTACATGCCGGGTATTTTGCACGTCCTTCTGTAACAAATCCCTTGTTTGATGATGATTTTAGGACAGTGGCTGGTGAGGAATGGGATACTTTCTTTGGTAACGGTGCTCAGGGAAATCCCAATGGGTTGGTCGACCGCATTCAGGTTAATGATAGCTATGTCATTACACCAGGAAACTGGAGTACAACCATCGCACCTCAATTAGAACAAACTGCAGTGGCCAAAATTACCATAGCCAACGCCTATAATGCCGATGCAAAACTACTTGAAACCAAAATTGATAGCAAGTTTCTAAGTGATTTAGAAGGCAATTTTCATCTTTTGGTTTGTCTTACCCAGGATAGCATTATTGCACCTCAGAAAAACAATAGCCCTGAAGCAGGCGATGTGCCCATTGACACCAATTATGTGCATATGAACATGTTAAGAAAAACTATTAATGGTACTTGGGGTGAAGCGCTAAATATCGGAGATGCTGTGACTAACGGACAATCCTACACCAACGAATATACCTTGAGTTTTGTAGATGAATGGGTTCCTGAGAATTGCCATGTGGTAGCATTTATTTTCCGTGAGGATACCAAAGAAGTCCTTCAGGTAGAAGAAGGAGCTGTGCTCCAATAAAAAAAACCAACAAAAAAACCCGGACGATTGATCCGGGTTTTTTTATTTATTCATATTTTAAAACTTCACTTCAGGCTTACGTTTTTCTGGTTCAGGCTTACGTCTCCGGTTTCCTCTATCTCACTTTCTTATCAATATATTTGGAGTTAATAATCCTCAGCACTCCCATATAAGACATTGTGAACTCAATTAAGTCGCCTACTTTATAACCTTTATGGTTTTCACCCAAATCAATCACCAGCATATCTGAACTAGCTCCAAGAAAACTAATTTCATCATCGACTGGTTCAATATGTTTTCGATCTACATCTAACAGACCGATATCGATGATGGCACGATAGGTGGTTTTGCCCACCAATTCTTCGATGATTTCAAACGACAATCCATCCACATTGGTAGCTGTTTCACCCGTGGGCATCATGGGTTTTTCAATAAGTTCAATGATTTCGGAGTACAACCTAAAAACATCGCTTTGCATATGTTCTAAGGGAACATCGTTGTATACATCTGTACCTAAAAATAAGGTTTCTCCTACTCTAAAATGATTGACCCCCTTAGGTAAAAGGTTCTGCAACAAAAGGGGTATCGTAACCGACGAACCCCCTGACACATAGGGTATTTGGCGATTAAATCGCGCCTCTACCAGTTGCTCGTACAAGCTCAGCTGGATGAGTTTATCGTGATTGGGTAACACCCCATATAAACACGAAAGGTTACTACCAATACCAACCACAGAAATATTTTTAAGTTTAAAAACCTGCTCGTAAAAGTTCATAAACTCATCTCCCATCACACCTTCCCGGAGTTCTCCGAGCTCAATCATGATGATTATTTTATGAACCTTATTCTGTTTTTGAGCTTCCTCGGACAACCATTGTATGGTCTTGATCTCTGTATTCATGCTGATATCAGCATACCTTACAATGGGAGCAATGGATCGCTTGGCAGGAGGCTTGATATAAATGGTTTCAACCTGAGGATTGATCGACTTAACCATTTTCAAATTGGATACTCTTGAGTCACATATCTGCTTGATATCTAATTTCAACAGTTCAGTTAAGTACATCTTGTTCCCACTAAGTAATTTTGATACCACAGACCATTGAATATCATAATTATGAAAAAGAGTATTCAAATAATCGAAATTCGCTTTTAGTTTGCTCGCTTCGAGCGTAATTATAGCCATTTTGCGTTATTTTTTTAACCTCATTTCGATATATTTACTACTAAAACCAACCTTCTCGTATAGAAAACGTGCTGGGTTATCAGGCTCCACATGCAAAGCAATGTTCCCATTCGACATGCTAATGGTTTCTTCCATAAGCTTTTTACCAATACCTTTGCCACGCATATCACTTCTTGTTGCTATATAAACAAGAATATTCTCCGGAATGTAGTCTTTCATACCCGTCTGATTAACTATAACAACGCCAGAAATAGCCGACTTTTCATCATAAGAAACCAAAACAAATCCACCAAATGACGGAGTCTCTTTTAGCGCATATTCCATACATTTTTGAATGTCCTCTTTTGGGTCACCATATTGTTCCAGATTATCGTAAAGAAATTTAATAATATTACCTCTCTCAATAATTCCTGGCTTGTTAGTTGGGTTAAACATTTTTGTTACAATCATCAATTTCTCCTTTTTTATTATTAGTAAAGGCAACAATATAACCTTTTAATCCGATTTTCCTAATTTAACTCCGTTACCAAATAATCTTAAGACAATTAAAAACTATTAGACCAACCCTACAAACCTATTTAACAGAAACATAAGTGATTCGCCTAAGACATATAATATCTTATAGATTTTTTCGATGAGTAAGGAGACACACCACTATCAATGATATAAAACAACCCAAAAAATATTCAATTTAAACAAATCAAAAAAAACAGATATTCAATTTTCAGTTTGTGTGAAGAGCATTATTCGGCATCCTTTCTTCAAATACTAAATCATCATTCGACAGGCACCATATCTACCACTTGGTATACATTAGCGCCATTTTCCAAAAGGGGTTGATAGTATACATCATTGTACACCACGTAATTTTTATCGTCAATTTCGATTTCTTCTGCCCCCTCAGGAATTTTTGAAACCACAGCACCGTCAGGAGCCTTGATAACAGTATAACCTGAATCACTCTTAACATAAAACGTACCTCCAAAATAGTAATAGGCATCATCGTTAATGGTGACAGACTCAAAATTAGAAGGAATATTTACGACCGTAATATTCACCGGTGCCTGAACTACAGTATAACCACCAGAAGATGGCGCATAATATACTCCCTGATCATAATAGTATTTCTGATTGTTTAACGAAACAATAATAGCTGTAGTAGCCACCGCAGCAACAAAAAACCCAACAGGATGCCAGTAAGGTCCATAATGGTACGGACGATAAGGGTGATAATGATAAGGATAATATCCGCGATGCCCATTGTAATAACGGTTGTAGTGATTACTGTTGATGTGCACGTTACGGTTAACATTCACATTTACATTGGTACGGCGATTATTCACATTCACATTGGTTCTTCGGTTATTCCCATTGTCCCTATTGCGTGTATTGCCATTATCAACCCGCGACCTTGTCGTACTTCCGCTACCGTTGTTTCTGTTGATTTCGCGTGATCGATTGGCACTTTGAGCAGAACGGTCGGTTTGCTTGGGTCTGACTTGCGTCGATCGGTTATTCGTGGTTGCAGGACGACTTGGTGCAGTGCGATGACCTCCATTGATTGATTGAGTCCGACCACCACCACTACTTCCTCCTCGGGAAGGTTGGGCATGCCCCATCCTTTGGGCTTTTGTTTCCATTGAAAATGCCAATAAAATGACAAAAACAACTATTACTATCTTATAAATCATACTCATGTTGCTACTTTTTAAGGGGTTGAATCGTCATTCTGGTGGCATCTTCGGGAGGACTAAACTCAAACAAGTTATCAGGCAATGCCGGATTAAACATCCAATTTGAAAAATCACCTTCATATTGCAGGTCATTCCCCAATTCATTGCGTAAAATAGAAAAACTTACAGGATATCGCTGCTTACCATTATTGGCAATCCAAAAGTTAACCTTCATATTATCATTTACGGCCAACACCTGCGAAATATCCTCTCCATCAATTTTTTGTGCACCCAAATAAAAAACAGAATCAAAATGATTAATAATGTCATCCGTAAAAGTGGGATAGAAAAAATCTGCTGCGGGAAAATCAATGCCATAATTATCGTGTGCAGCATTTATCGTTTGCATAATCGTTTCGGGAGCAGGTAAGGTATCAAAAACATTTTGATCGTAATTAAACCATGCCAACCTATCCCCGTCGTACCAATAACCACGATCTCCTTTATTACTAGTGGTGTAAATATACAACTTATTGGAATCCTGCATATAAACATCAGAAATCCCCTTATAGACCTCAACTCCCGTTGAGTCCATAATAAGCTCCGAATATACCTGAAGCGTAAAACTACAGGCATATAGCTCCCCAATTGAGCTACTCATACCATCAAGAACAGCAATAGCATCCGCTTCCAAATACTTATTATCGTCACATTTATCTGTTATGCAGGAGCTTAACAAGAAGAGCGTTGCGCAAAAAAAAATGGTCTTTTTAATCATGTTAAAATACAATTTAGGTATCTGATTGAGGGTTTGTTTATAATACCCGGCTCAATAAAAATGATCGAATAAGAAAACGAATCAAAGTTAGCGATAATTTCAACTCGTAGCGGATTTTCGATAAATAATGCTGGTTTAAAAAGTTAAAAACCTAAACCTAAGAATTAATGAAAAAGGCCCTTATACTTTACACGAATTTCCTGCAAGCCATCCGGTAGAATAGGCAATCTGCAAATTAAAACCTCCGGTTTCAGCATCAAGATCAATCATTTCGCCTGCAAAAAATAACCCCTTCTGTAATTTGGATTCCATGGTCTTAGGCGAAATTTCGTTGGTAGACACCCCCCCTGAAGTAATAATGGCTTCCTTAAATGAACGATGATGTGAAACCTTGAAAGGCAGGTTTTTTAGTAGCTGTCGAATTTGTTTACGCTCTTTGGCGGATACCTGATGACATTCTTTTTCAGGATCAATTTTTAGCAACTCAATAAAAACAGGTACCATGGAAGAGGGCAACCAGAATTGAAAAATATTGCCCAGCTTTTTTTTGCCATGCTCGTTCAAATCGCGAATCAACCGATTATCAAGTTTTTGATCGTCAAGAGCAGGCTTGAGGTCGATGGAAATTTCAACCTTGCTATTGTTTTGCAGCTCCTGCACCACAATTCGACTCAAGGTCAGAATAATGGGTCCAGATAAGCCAAAATGGGTAAAAATCATCTCACCAAAATCTTGACCGGCTTTCTTTCCATTTACCCACACCGTGGCCTGCACATTTCTAAGATTGAGTCCTTGAAGTTTTCGTGCCATACCTCCTTCGGTTTCCAATGGAACCAATGCCGGCAAAACTTTTTCAATGGTATGACCCGCACCACGAGCCAACTCATATCCTTCACCATTGGAACCTGTTGCCGAATAAGATTTTCCGCCGGTGGCCAAAATTATTTGAGATGCATTAAAATTTTCACCATTGGCACGAAGGCCAACCAGTTGTTTTTCCTCAATGAGCAACTTTTCTACTCTAAAACCACACCTGATCTCAACCTTGAGTTCTTTCATCCAAGACAATAAAGCCTTAAGCACATCAGCAGAACTATTACTCGCCGGAAAATAACGACCTCCCCTTTCTAATGTGGATTCAACACCATAGCGTTGCAATAAATCAATAATATCCTTCGAAAAATATTGAGAGAAAGCGTTGCGCAAAAAACGCCCATTGGGATACACATGGGTAATGAACTCGCCAATTGGAGCTGCATTGGTAATATTACATCGACCCTTTCCTGTGATGAGTAATTTGCGACCTTCTTGGCGCATTTTCTCTAGAACCAGCACACGACAACCCTTTTCGGCAGCGCGACCAGCGGCCAACAATCCGGCAGGACCGGCACCCACAACTATGACATCAAAATTATTCATGAGGTGCAAAGGTAAGACTAATGACAGCACAAATTGATGCTTTAGACATCAGCCATTCTTAGCAAAATGCTTTTTCATCTTTTTACTTACAATCAACGCTAGGGCAGAGGGTTCCACCTCAAAATGCAAAGGGGAATGCCCCAATGATTCTCCATCCGTTTCTAAAAAGGCCTTGTGATTTGGTGATGACGTAATGGTGAACTCCCTTCCCGTATAGGTTTCCACAATATCTAAATGAATAAAAGACCCATCGTATACCTTGTGAATATTACGTAGAACCTTGCTTTTAGAAGCTTTCTTGATGATGGTGACATCGAAAAGCCCATCATTGGGTATGGCATTGGGAAGTTGTTTCATTCCTCCACCATTGTAACTGCAAATGCCAATGCTGATGCTGAATATTTTTCCGGAAAAGAGTTTTTTTCCCGGACTATTTATTTCAAGATGCACTGGGTGAAACTGAAACAAACCTGTAACCAGACTATAGAGGTAAGAAAGTGGTCCTCCGGACCCCTTTTGTTTGAGTAAATTGGTCTTTTTGGCTACCAAAGCATCGAAACCCATGCCTGCAATATTGACAAAAAAACGGTTATTCTCTTCTTTATCATGCAAATACCTAACTTTGCCTATATCCTGAAGAAAGACATGCCCCTTCTTCAAGATTTTCACCTGCTTTTTATAGTTTTTGGGCATGTGATACATGCGTCCCCAATCGTTTCCTGTCCCAATGGTGATCAACCCAAGTGTGATCTCCTTCGGATTGATTCTTTGTTGCTGAAAAATGCCATTAACCACTTCATTAAGTGTACCATCACCACCTACAGCAATTACCTGCGAATAACCGCTTTCCTCTATCAATTGTTTAACTAATGAAATAGCATGATGGGGATATTCTGAGAAATGCACATCATAATAAAACCCTTCATCTGTAAGTAATTGCTTAATCTTGGGCCAATCATCTTTGGCTTTCGATCCTCCGGCATGCGGATTTACAATGACTAACCAGGGAAGTAGTTTTTCCAAAATATCAGTTTCAGTCCAGCGAATTTATCAATTTCTTTAACTTATTGCGTGTTTTGGGCACAAATGTCAACGGGACTTCTTGTGGATATGGTCCTATCCATGGTTTACCCAATTGAAGCACTTCGCTATAAAAAGTACGCGATGTCATTCCCCATTTATTTAAAAACATCCGACTTCCTTTGTTTTTGCGGATGCGCTTGGTCGATCGCGATCCAAAATGATACACCTTACTTTTTCCAATTCCTTTAAAGATGCGCACCCCAATTGACCATAGCTTCATGGCAAAGTCGGGGTCGCTGTACATGCCTGGAGAAAACTCAATACTAAAACCGCCAATGACATCCCAAATTTTTGTGTGTACTACACTGGGCGGCCACGAACTTCCTTTCCAGTCCTCCTTTTCCAGAGACTGATAAGTACTCAACAGAGCTTCCTCCTGGAAATTTTCTGGTGAAGTTCCAAAATCATGTACAATGGCCACATAGTTGGGGTTGTTTAATTGTTTAGGCTCGATGAGGGTGGCCGACAAATAAAAATAATCGGTATCCAACTGTTTAATCTCATTGGCCAGATGCAAATCCCAATCAGGACAAGGAATCATATCATCATTCATATAAATCATATAATCGTGACGAACCAGCGACCGACAAGCATTTACTGCAAAGCACACGCCCATGTTTTTATTGGCATGAACATAATCGATATCGGCTTGCTCTTGCAACCAGTCAATCGTACCATCGCTTCCATCGTTTATAAAAACGATAATTTGATTATTAAAATGAGAGTTTTTGCGTAATCCAACAATACACAACTTTAAGTATTCCAAACTATTCCATGTTGGAATTACAATGGAAAATTGTTGAGTATTTTTCGATCTGTTTATCTCCGTTAGCCCTTCGATCATGTAATGAAAACTAAAATTATTTTTCAAAGATAAGGGTTTTTAAATGTCCCATAGCTGTCGTAAAAAAGCTCGTCCCTGAAAAGGTTTAATGTTAAGTGAGTTTACGTACCTTTGAGCCCGCAAAATGGATTAAAATCGGATGCTGGAGTTACCTTGTTTTTATGTTTCATAAAATAGCAGTAAATCGAAAAATTATCAAATATTGACGATAATTATTCAGCGCATTATCACTATTTAAACGACATAAAACAGGTAATCTAATAAATAATAAAAAAACACATGAAGAAGTTTTATCGAATACTGGCCTATGTAAAACCTGAGCTACCTTATGCTGGATTAAATGTACTGTTCAACCTGCTCACCATTGTTTTTTCACTGTTTTCATTTGCCTTACTTATTCCCTTTTTAAACCTGCTTTTCGGTATTGATGACTTGGTAACTACAAAACCTGAACTGGTTTTTAATACCAAATCGTTGTTAAATTATCTCAACTACCAAATCAGTAGTATAATTGTCTCCAATGGAAAAATAACAGCGCTTGTATACATTTGTATTGTATTGATGTCGTCTTTCTTTCTGCGCAACTTAACCCGTTTTTTGTCGATGTATTTTATGGCCAATGTTCGTATTGGTGCCATCAAAGGTATTCGCAATGCCATTTATAACAAACTGCTTATCTTACCTTTGTCATTTTTCTCGAAAAATAAAAAGGGAGACATCATTGCGCGTGTGACCACGGATGTTCAGGAGGTTGAATTTTCGATCATGAATTCATTGGAAATGCTGATTCGCGACCCCATCACCATTATTGCCTACGTAGCGTTTTTATTGAGCATGAGTCCGCAACTCACCCTTTTTGTGATGGTTATTTTACCCATTACGGGGATAATTATCGGTCAGATTGGAAAAAGTCTGCGCAAGCAATCGAAAATTGGCCAAACTAAATTTGCCGGCTTACTCTCCAACATCGAGGAAACCATTTCGGGCTTGCGTATCATTAAGGCATTTAACGCCATCAATTACTCCAAGAAAAAATTCACCGATCAAAACGAAGATTTTTCCAAATTACTCATCTGGATTTACCGTCGTCGCGACCTTTCTTCGCCCATGAGCGAATTTCTTTCTTCAGTAGTCATCATTGTTGTATTGTGGTTTGGTGGACAAATGGTGCTCGCCGATAGTCCTACCATTCAGGCTGCCGACTTTATTACCTACATTGTTGTTTTTTCGCAAATTATACCTCCGGCCAAAACCTTTGCACAAGGATACTACAACATCCAAAAAGGAATTGCTTCTGCCGAGCGTATTTTTGAAGTATTGGATGCTGAAGAAATTATTGAAGAAAAACCAAACGCCATTTCTGTTAAAGGATTCGAAAAATGCATAGAATACCAGCATGTCTTCTTTAAATACGATAATGAATACATCCTAAAAGATGTCAATTTAAAGATTGAAAAAGGAAAAATGATTGCCTTAGTAGGTGAATCAGGAGGTGGAAAATCCACCATGGTTGATTTGCTTCCCCGATTTTATGATGTTGCAGAAGGCAGCCTGATGATCGACGGAATAAACATCAAAGACCTGCGCATTGATGACACACGGGGATTGATGGGAATTGTTTCACAAGAAAGCATTTTGTTTAATGATAGCATCTTCAATAACATCGCTTTCGGACGGAAAAATGTTACCGAAGAAGAAGTTATTCATGCTGCCAAAGTAGCCAACGCACACGAATTCATCTTGGAATCAGAAAACGGATACGACACCAATATTGGAGATCGTGGAGTTAAACTTTCAGGTGGTCAGCGACAGCGTTTGAGCATTGCCAGAGCTGTATTGGCTAATCCGCCGGTACTCATTCTCGATGAAGCTACTTCTTCATTGGATACCGAATCGGAAAAACTGGTGCAAAACGCTTTGTTTAATGTTATGAAGGACCGCACAACTGTAGTCATTGCCCATAGATTATCGACCATTCAGCATGCCGATGAAATTATCGTACTTAAAAAAGGTGAAATTGTGGAACGCGGCACCCACGATGAATTGCTTAAATTAGAAGGTACCTATAAACGATTGCAAGATTTACAAACGTTTAAATAAATCTATTCTGATAAAAGAAGAAAGGAAACGAATTGTCTTTCTTCTTTCTTCCTCAAATCCTGCTTCCAACTCTAAGCAAATCAGCATAAACCCCTCGGGCAGTCACCTGTGCACCGGCACCGGCACCCTGTATGACGATGGGATTATCCCCATAACCTTTGGTGTATATTTCGAATATTGAATCAGATCCGGTAACGTTACCCAGGGGAGAATGTGCGGCCACCTGTTTCAATTCAACTCTTAAATGTCCATCCACAGAAAGCTCACCTAAATACCTGAATACTTTATCACTCGGCAATTTTTCCAATAAAGAACTATAGTGTTGATCTAATTGAGGGAATTGCTTTTCGAAATCCTCCCAAGTTTGAATACTCAACATCTCATCCGGAATTAAATTGGCAATTTGAACATCCGAGAACTCTTTCTGCATTCCAATTTCACGAGCCAAAATCAACAACTTGCGTGCAACATCATTGCCCGATAAATCTTCTCGTGGATCTGGTTCAGTAAACCCCTTGGTTTTCGCTTGATTTAAAATATTTGAAAAAGAGTCCTTTCTTAACGAGAAATGATTGAAAATATAACTTAATGAACCGCTAAAAACACCCTTAATTTTTTCGATTTCCTCGCCAGACAAATGCAACAACCGAAGGGTGTCAATTAATGGTAATCCAGCACCCACATTGGTCTCGTATAAAAACGATTTACCCTTTTTATTCAGTTCTGTACGCAAATTTTGATAAAAAGTGTAATCCATAGAATTACCCAATTTGTTGGAAGCGATGATGTCGAATCCGTTTTTCACGAATTCGAAATAGGAGTAAACTACTGTACTTGACGCCGTATTATCCACAATTACTAAATTTTCAAGTCCACTTTCATGAATGCGCTTAATTATTTCATTATTAGATACATTCACCTCACTTTTAGCCAACTCATTGCGCCAATTAACATCAACCCCATCAGGCTGAAAAAGAAAATGCTGTGAATCAACAACTCCAACAATGTTTAATTTCAAATTGCGTTTTTCAATAATTTCTTCTCTGGTTTCCAACACCTGATCGATTAGAGTGCCGCCTACCGTTCCCTTGCCAAAGGCAAGTACATTCAATATCTTGTTCACTCCAAACACATGGTTGTGAACTACATTTACAGCTTTTTTCAAATCATTATTCGAAACCACCAATGAAATGTGCTCGCCATTTATTGAATTATTGATCAGATACATCCAAATTCTGTTCTTTCTTAATCCGGCGATGGCTTTTTCCAGGGCAAAATTATGTCTGCCGATAATTGCCACGATAGCCAAATCAGAATTCACATCCACTTTCGAAACGTCGTTATGATTGATTTCAAATGAGAACTCCTTTTCAAGGGTTTCTTTGGCCAAAAGGGCATCTCTTTGATTTACAATGAACCCAATCCCTCGCTCAGAAGATGCCTGAGAAATCATACGTACGCTAATCGACTTACGGCTCAACGCGGAAAATATTCTGGCATCAATGCCCACTTTTCCCATCAACCCTCTACCTTCAATGCTGACAAGAGAAACATCTTTAATAAGTGAGACTGCCTTTATTCCTTTACCTGCTCCCAAATCGTTTACAGTTGTACCAGGCAATTCAGGCTTGAATGTGTTTAGAATTCGAATGGGAATTTTCTTCTCTATTAACGGAAAGATGGTTTTGGCATGCAAAATATTGGCACCAAAATTGGCCAGTTCATTAGCTTCACGATAAGTTAAACTTGAAATTCGTTTTGCTGATTTCACCAAAGCAGGATCCGCCGTGTAAATTCCGTCAATATCAGTCCAGTTTTGAACTTCAGCAGCATTACAATACTGAGCCAAGAGTGTGGCAGTATAATTGCTTCCATTTCGTCCAAGTGTGGTAGTAACGCCTTGTAAATTACTGGCAATAAACCCGGTAACAACCGGAATAGCACCAATGGGTAATTTTTTAAATAATTCCTTTACTCTCGTTTCAGACTTTTGGTGTAGCACCTTAAATGGCTCATCTCCTGTTGTTTTGATAAGTTCACGTGCATCTACAAAAACGGCGTTTAATCCCTTTTGACGTAACAAATGTACCACTGTTTGAGCGCTAATCAATTCTCCAAATGCTAAAACTCTATCTTTAACAGAGGTACTATATTCACCTAAAAGGCCAACCGCATTAAGTATTTGACGCAATGCTTCAAGTTCATTTTGCAAAGATATTTTACTGCAAACATCAGATTGATATTGAATAAATTGCCGAAGCGCTTCCTGATACGAAAGACCACTAGCTGCCAACTCCAATAAGTTTTCAAGCTCGTCAGTGGCTTTACCTCTGGCTGAAACAACCACCATGATGGGATGGTTACTCTCTTTGGTAATAATGGACAAACTATTTTGGATTCCCAATCCATTGGAAAGAGATTTACCGCCAAATTTTAAAATTTTCATAGAAAAAATGTTTAAGATTATACATAAGGTAAAATAACTTGAGCAATCTGGTCTCCTTCTATTAGAAAGCCATCATGACCATACTCGGAATGAACAACATGGTATTCAGCATATCTCATGTGATCAGCCATGAATTTTTGCTCTGAAGGCGGGACAAGTCTATCGGTGCTCAATGAAATCACCATTGAAGGAATAGTTATACTTTCAAGCACTTTAACTACTCCCCCTCGATCACGTCCGATATTATGACTATCGAGACATTTGGTTAAAAACCAATAACTATGGGCATGAAATCGATTGACCAACTTGTCGCCTTGATATTGAATATAGGAAGCTGCTTTAAAATTTTCTATTCGCTCATCCTCATCAGTTTGCAAATCCACATAAGCCTCATATGTGCGGTAGGTGAGTAAACCAATAGCACGGGCAGCTTTTAAACCGGAATTTCCTGAATCAGACTTATTTTCATACAAGGTTTGATCGGCCAAGAGTGCTAGTCGTTGACTTTCGTGAATGGCGATACTCCAAGCAGTTTCTTTGACAGAGGTGGCAATTAGCGTCAGACGACTGATGTTTCCTTTGTACATCAGAGAAAATTCCAAGGCCTGAAAACCGCCAAAGGAACCACCTATAACCATCTTAATCTGTGTAATGTTTAATTTTTCAACTAATCTCAAATGCAGTTGTACCACATCACGGACAGTAAATTGCGGAAAAGTCATCCCAAAGGGTTCTCCTGTATGGATATTTTTACTCCGGGGTCCGGTAGTTCCATATACCGATCCCAACACATTGGCACAAACAATAAAATGTTTATCAGGACTAATAGTTTTACCAGATCCTACCAAACTCGGCCACCAATCTACCACATCTGAGTTGGCAGTTAATGCATGAAATACCCATATTACATTGTCCCTATTTGGATTAAAATTTCCATAGGTATGATAGGCAATGGTTGGATTATTTATAATATTTCCTGATTCCAACTCAAAAGGCTCTTCCAGGGTTAATGTTTTTAAGAGATTCATAGCCTACTATTTTTTAATGCTTGTTCAATATCAGATATGATGTCGTCAATATGTTCCAGTCCAACAGAAAACCGCAACATACCCGGCGTTATTCCCAAACTCAATTGCACCTCTGGAGCTACTTTACTGTGCGTAGTACTTGCGGGATGAGTTGCAATGCTTCGCGTGTCGCCCAAATTGGCAGTGATAGAATGTAGTTCAAGCGCATTTAGAAACTTCCGCCCTCGATCAAGCCCACCTTTTACAACACAGGAAACCAGGCCTCCTCCCTGCTTCATCTGCTTTTTAGCCAGTTCATATTGCTCAAAAGAAGGCAAATGTGGATAAACAACTTTTTCAATATCAGGATGCTCTTCGAGATATTTTGCCAAGCTCAGGGCATTACTACAATGGCGATCCATACGAACGGCAAGCGTTTCCAAACTTTTTGATAACAACCAGGCGTTAAAAGGTGAAAGTGATGGTCCTGATTTTTGAATAAACTGAGCACAGATCTCTATTTTCGTCTTTGAACCCACAATAACACCCCCAAGTACACGACCTTGTCCATCGATATATTTGGTAGCCGAATGCACCACAAGGTCGGCTCCAAAAGACAAAGGTTGCTGCAAATAGGGAGTTGCAAAACAGTTGTCCACCACCAATATGGCTCCCTTTTGGTGGCACAATTCAGCCAAGTATTTCAAATCGATCAAATCCAAAGTGGGATTGGCCGGAGTTTCAACAAAAACCATTTTAGTGTTGGGATGAAAAGCATTTGTCCATGCTCGCATATCTTTAATCCCTACAAATTCATGCTCAATTCCCCAATTAGGAAGAATATTTTCGATCAAATGACGTGAACTTCCAAAAATAGAAGAAGAGGCCAACAAATGGTCTCCTGTTTTTAGCAAGGCACCAAAAACAGAAAATATCGCAGCCATTCCGGTTGCTGTTGAAATGCCGGATTCAGCTCCTTCGAGCAATGCCATTTTTTCGGCGAACTCATCTGAATTGGGATTGGCTACACGTGAATAATAATAGCCATCGCGTTGATTGGCAAATATTTCAGCTCCTTCCTCAGCAGAATCGAAAGCATAACTGGATGTAAGATAAATGGGGGCAGAATGTTCTTTAAACTGACTGACTGCCAGTTGTGTACGAATAGCTAAAGTTTCAAAATGTGTTTTCATGGCCGACTTTTTAATTTTTATTAAAATCAAGAAAGCCGGAAAACACCTGTATAAACTACATCGACGGGCTATACACAAAAACAATTGAAAATAGCAGTGTGATTTATCTTTCTTCATGAAAATGAAGCAGGAATTAGCACCTACTGATGTATTACCATCAGGGTTGCTAAGGTTTCAACGGGCCTTACCCTCCACCTTTCTTGATAAATGAATTGTTAAGAACGTTTTGCAAACATAGAGATTTTTATACCAATATTAACAACGTTGAAATATGCTATTTTTTATTCATTCAAAAAATGGTAACAAGCAAATTTTAACAAGGACTTTCAATTCAATTGTTTATACCTTTGCTCGCAATTAAAACCAATTTGAAATGAGAAAATTATATTTATTAATTACCCTAATTGTAATGATTACCATGACTTCGTGTAACCAGAACGAAAAAAAAGAACAAGATTCCAGAGCAAATCCGCTACTGGAAACTTTCAATACGCCTTTTGGTGTACCCCCATTCAATCAGATCGTTACTGGCGATTATATTCCGGCTTTTGAAGAAGCTATGCTGATTCACAACCAAGAAATAGCAGCCATTACTGAACAAACTGAAGCGCCTACCTTTAAAAACACCCTCGAGCCTATGGCCTATAGTGGTGAATTGTTGGGCAGAACTGCAGGAATCTTTTTCGGACAAATGAGTGCCAATACCAACCCTGAATTGCAAAAACTGGCCGAAGAGATCTCACCTAAACTCTCAGAACATAGTGACAACATCAGCCTAAACCCGGAACTTTTCAAAAGAGTGAAAGCTGTTTATGAAAGTTCCGAAAAATCAAACCTCACACAGCAACAGGCCTTTTTGTTGGAAAATGTATACAAAGGATTTGTCCGCAGTGGCGCAAACTTGTCACCAGAACAAAAAGCGGAGTTGATGGACATCAACCAAAAACTGTCCACAGCAACTTTAAAATTCGACCAGCATGTGCTCGACGAAAACAATTCGTTTAAGTTGGTCATCGACAACAAAGCTGATCTGGCCGGTTTGCCCGAATCAGTCATTAGCATGGCTGCTCAAACTGCTGACGAATTCAGTATGACCGGAAAATGGGTATTTACCACTCAGAAACCAAGTATGATTCCCTTTTTGCAATATGCTGAAAACCGCAACTTACGCGAAAAAATATATAAGGCTTATCTCAACCGCGGAAACAACAACAACGAACTGGATAACAAAGCCCTGCTTTCTGAAATCATTAATTTACGGATCCGAAAAGCCCAACTGCTTGGCTATCCCACGTATTCCGACTATGTGTTGGAAGAACGAATGGCTAAAAATCCTGCCAATGTAATGAGTCTGCTCACACAGGTTTGGGATGCTGCCATCCCGGTAGCAAACAAGGAAGTTACACAAATGCAACAAATTATTGATAATGAAGGTGGTAAATTTAAGCTCCAAAGTTGGGATTGGTGGTATTATGCCGAAAAGCTGCGTAAACAAAAATACGATCTTGACGATAGTGAGTTACGCCCATATTTTAAATTGGAAAATGTACGTGACGGTGCCTTTACAGTAATCAACAAACTTTACGGACTTACATTTAGTGCCATTGAAAACATTCCGCTTCCACATCCCGACGCACAGGCATATGAGGTAACTGATCGCGATGGAAGCTATTTGGGCGTTATGTATATGGATTTCTTCCCTCGTGAAAGCAAACAGGGCGGTGCATGGCAAGGCGAATACCGTGTTCATCAGGTATTGCCTGATGGTGAAGAAATTCATCCTGTGGTAACGGTTGTTTATAATTTTACTAGGCCTTCCGGCGACATGCCTTCATTAATTAATTTTGATGAAGTAGAAACACTATTCCATGAACTGGGACATGCTTTGGATGGACTTTTTGCTAAAAACACCTATCCTGTTACATTTATACCAACTGATTTTGTTGAACTTCCTTCACAAATTTTGGAACATTGGGCCACTGAACGTGAGGTATTGAAAATGTACGCTGTTCATTACCAAACAGGAGAACCCATTCCTGATGCACTCATCGAAAAAATCAACAATAGCCGCTTTTTTAATCAGGGCTTTAACAATGTGGAATACCTGGCAGCTTCTCTTTTAGACATTTCCTATCATACCCTTTCGGATACTGGAGCCATCGACATTGAAAAATTTGAAGCAAACTACTTGAATCAATTGGGTTTAATCGAAGAAATTGAGCCTCGCTACCGCAGTACATATTTTACCCATATCATTGGAGGATATGAGTCTGGTTATTATAGCTATTTATGGTCTGCCGTTCTGGACAATGATGCATATGAAGCCTTTGAAGAACATGGCATATTCGATCAGGAGACAGCTGATAGTTTCAGGAAGAACATCCTAGCCAAAAGTGGAACTTCAGATCACGAGCAACTATACCGTGACTTTAGAGGACAAGATCCTTCGGTGGATGCACTTTTGAAAAACAGAGGACTAAAATAGTTAATCGAAGAATCAAATACATTACACCTCACCTTCGACTCCATTAAGGAGCTGGAGGTGAGGTTTTTGTTTTACTACCAAAACTCTATGAAGAACAAAGCTGCACACAACAGCAACAGTCCTTTGTGATCCCTTTGTACTCTGGTACCTTTGTGGCATAAAAATAGGCTCCCGCTTCCAGCCACCAAGTCTCTAAGACTCTAAGAAACACCAATCTAAAGACCATAACGAAAACCCTTCTTGAAGCCTTTGTGCTTTGGTGCCTTTGTGGCAATAAAAAAAACCTCATCCATAAACCAAAATGGTTTACCGATGAGGTTAGTCTTTAGTATGAGCAAAAACTACTTCTTAGGGATCGGATATCTTCTAAAGATATGTGAGATACTCCTGGGAAGATTGCGATCGCGCGTTGCCAGGTTGTCATCCACTTCGCCTGTACCCACTCCTTGCCAGATTAACTTCTTTTCTTTAAGCTCGAAGATATCAATGAGTAGAGAACCTTGAACATAATCACGACTAGTCACAGTTGTCGTACTATATCCAGGTCCCCATCCATATCCATATGCCCACGGAGAACCATAATAACCCCAACCACCACCATAACCGGCATAACCGCCATAATGATTGGTATAAGATTGATATTCAGTTTCATTTTTCAAAATAACAAACATAGAAACAATAAGTTCTCCATTCTTTTCAACATATTCATATCCCCTTCGGGTCATCTCGCTTTTAACAGCGTTGATGATGGTTTGTTTATCGTAATCATTAATAACACTATCATTATGTTTATCCCATGGATACAAGCTGAAAGTTTTAAACGCTTTAAAATTAACCTCTTTATCATAGTTATTGGTCACCTGTAACGAACTACAAGAAAACAGAAACAGTACAAGAAGAGGCAAAAGTAATTTCTTCATAACAGATCTTGAATTGGCTATTTTTTACTGATTGGCTTCTTTGGAAATGACGCAAACATTTTAGCCATTCCTTTGGGAATATTGCTGGTGGTTTTTTGAGGATTTTCGTTTACAACTCCTGCTCCAACAGCCTGCCAAGCCAGTTTTTTGTCCTTTGCATTAAACACATCCACAACAAAAGTACCTTCAGTATAGTTGTAGGGAGTCACGGTAGTTGTCGACATGCCACCAAATCCACCATAAGCACCACCATAAAATCCCCAAGGAACACCATATCCCCAACCAGGGCCATACATACCATAGTGATCAGTGTATGAATTATAGCCCGTTTGATTTTTCAGCGTGATGTATAAGGAAACCACCAGGTCGCCACCTTCTTCCTTAAATTCATATCCTCGAATATTCATTTGATCTTTCATGGCCGCAATTAATCTTTCCTTTTGAAAAGGATTTACGATGGAGTCGTTGTGTTTATCCCAGGGATAAAGACTATAGCTGGTAAAGCTATCAAAATTCGTGGACTTATCCCAGTCGCTGGTAACGGTTAAGGGACTACAAGCATACAGAAATAAAAATACAAGTGGAATTAAAAGTTTTTTCATAGCGCTACATTTTGGTTAATTAATAGATACACTCTTAGCAAATATACACTTAAATATCGCAATCGAAAAAAACTGGTTTGCAAAAGACCTTCTATCAGATCAAATATTTTAGATTTGCACATGTTTAAATAGAAAAATCATGAATAAAAAGGAGTTGAAGAACAGTATTTTGTATATATCTATGATCATCTTCATGCTCGCTGTTAGCGCATCATGCAAAAAAGATACTCCGCAGAGCGAGATTGATCCTGGTTTAATTGAAGCTTATGTTCAGAAAAATCAACTCAATGGAGAATTTACTGACTCTGGGCTTTATTACGTTATTAGTGTTCCCGGAGGCAACACCCACCCCAACCTTAATTCATCAGTTACAGTAACCTACAATGGCTACACCCTGAATGATGATCCAATCGACGATGGTAGTTTTATTACTTTTAAACTCAATCAACTCATCACCGGATGGCAAGAGGGAATTCCATTGATTGGTACCGGAGGTAAAATCAAATTGATTATTCCTTCGGATCAAGCCTATGGGAAAGAAGTGTTGGTGTTTGATATTACGCTGCATTATTTTTCGAAATAAGATATCAAATAGCTCAAGTGATTACTTTCAGGACAATTTGCCATTAAAATCTCTCCCTCACAACTGATTTTCTCATAACCCGTGTTAGGATATTGACTATAAACAATTTGCTGTCCTGATGTAAGAAACAGGTTCTCAAAATCACTTTGCGTAGAGATCACACTCAATGATACCATGATTTTACATCAACCACCTATTTCTGATTAAAATATAATGGCAACCTCCAATGAAAAATGGTGGTAAATATTAATCGTATGTCTCATTTTTGGTAGGCAACCATAACTTTTTAGCTCATTTTCAGTCAAAAAAAACCCTCCTGTACCAATTGGGCCATATACACCAAGTCTATGGCTAAGGCATTTTACCAAAAAACATAGCGCTACTTTTATTTGATTGTTTATCAAATTATAACAAAATTAAAATTTGGAAATGCCTACCTTATGCCTACCACAATTAAACTGCATGCATACCCTTTGCTCACCATCAGTATAAATCACTTTTTACAATTCGACCTAGGTTTGTCGAAAATTACTAAACGATGAACCAATGTATAGTAAATATCGTAGGTCACATGATTTTTATCGCATTCAATCAAATTGTAGAGTCTGGATTTGTAGAAGTGTGGCAAAAAGAAAATAAAATTAGTCCCTTGACACGAACCACTTTTAGACAAACTAACTTCATTAATATGGATATTCATTCCGCCAAAGGGAAATACCGCATCGAGATAGAGGTGGATGGTCAATATATTACAAAGTTCATCACCATTAATTAAGCATGAAAGAAAACCCCTTAAATAATTATAATAAAATCAAAGGTAGGAAATTTGGTCAGCTCCATCCCGCTCTTCGCGGGAAGGGGTCAGGGGTTTTTAAATTCATATAGATTAACCTAATCCTTTCAAAAATGAAAAAATCACTACTTTTTGTAGCCTTTTTACTCCTGACAACAAGCTCACTAACCGCTCAGGTGGCCATCAACACCACCGGCGACAGCCCCGATCCGTCAGCCATCCTTGATTTGCAGAGCACCACTAAAGGTTTCTTGGTGCCACGTGTTACCTCTGCTGAGCGCAACCTCATCGGCACCACCCAAAGCGGTCTGCTGGTTTACGACCTCACCACAGAAAGTTTTTGGTATTACGATAATTCTCAGGCAGGCTGGGTTGAAATAATGAATGGGAGTACTCTTGGCATTGATGGTTTGGCGGATGGTAAAGCTGATGAAGAAAGTGTTTTCCTTGGTACAGATGCCGGTTTAGCGGATGTCGGAAATAATTACAATGTCGCCATCGGGATAGATGCCTCAAGAGATAATATTGGAGGTAAAAGAAATGTGGCAATAGGTAATACGGCATTGAGTAGAAATTATAATGGTTCCGATTTGGTTGCTATTGGCGATTCAGCCTTATACAATAATTATTATTCAGGAGCATATCCATATAGTTATTCCAATCGAAACACTGCCGTTGGGTCAAGTACGCTATTTACCAATGAATGGGGGGAAGACAATACAGCCATTGGATATAGATCTCTTTATAAAAACTACAATGCAAGTGATAATACTGCTATAGGAGCAAAATCACTTTACACAAATAGTTCCGGTACTGATAATACTGCAGTTGGAATTAACTCCCTTTACTCAAACACTTCAGGCGATGACAATGTGGCTTTGGGGGTGTATACCGGCCAATACAATACTAGCGGCAGTAGCAACATAAGTATTGGTGCTTATGCCATGATGTATAACTCAATCGGAAGCAGCAATACAGCTATAGGTGTTAACGCCGGAAAAGGAACTTATGGAAATAGCACCAATGGATGTGTTTTTCTCGGTTTCGAAGCAGGTAAATCAAACACCAGCGACAACAAACTATTTATTGATAACTCTGCCACTTCCATGCCCCTTATCGGTGGCGATTTTTCAACCAATCAAGTGGACATAAACGGAACCATAAAAATAACAGGGGGCTCGCCCGGAAGCGGCAAAGTTCTTACCTCCGATGCCGATGGTGATGCCACCTGGGAAACACCAACGATCTATGCTTCCCAACTAAACGACTTAAGTGATGCTATTTGGGACGGGTCAAGCATTTTTATTGGCGACCAGGTGGGTACAGTTGACGATGGACTTAATTACAACACTGCTTTGGGTGATGAGGCTTTTAAGACAAATACAACAGGGATGTACAATACTGCCATGGGTTATAAAACTCTTGAGTTTTCCAATGGACACAACAATTCAGCATTTGGATTCAAGGCGCTCGGGCAAAATACTTCCGGAGGATACAATACCGCCATGGGTAGGGATGCGCTTATAAACAATACCACAGGTAATTATAATACAGCCATTGGTAAGGATGCATTAAACAGAACCTCCACAAAAAGTAGTTTGACCGCCATCGGTTATCAATCCTTGTATTATAACGGAACAGGTTCTTCACTTGAAGCCGAAAGCATTGAAAATACGGCGGTAGGGTCACAAACTTTGTTTGCCAACACTTTGGGATCACAAAATTCAGCTGTAGGAATGGAAGCGCTCAAATCAAACACTATAGGAAGTGGAAATTCAGCTTTTGGAGCCTACTCACTGCACAGCAACACAACAGGAATTCAAAACACAAGTGCCGGAGTTTTTGCACTAACCAACAATACCACGGCAGAAGGAAATACGGCTTTTGGTTACAAGGCTTCTTACCAGATTTCTACCGGAAATTATAACGCATCCTTCGGGCTAAATGCATTATACTCTACAACTTCAGGTACTTACAATAGCGCTTTTAGCTTTGGCGCCCTATTCTTAAATCAAACTGGAGATGAAAACACAGCCTACGGATACAAAGCCCTTTATTCCAATGTAAGTGGTAACGAAAATACTGCCATAGGAAGTCGTGCAGGTTATAAGGCATTAGGATCGGGTAACGTATTTATTGGCCGCTATGCCGGGTACAACGAAACCGGAAGCAACAAATTGTACATCGACAATTCCAGCATTGCCAATCCCCTTATTTATGGTGATTTTTCAACAAATCAACTTGAAATTAACGGTACCCTGGATGTGGTAGGTGCCATCACTTCAACCACCGATATTGCAGCCACCAATGATTTAACGGCCGGCGGAGATGTAGTTGTTACCGGCGATTATAGCTATGCCTCGGCCAAAACGAAAATTTTAAAGATTCCATCAGCAGCGTTTAGCCTATTTACCAACCAAGATGGCGACAAAATGATTCATGATGACAATGGTTATTGGCATCTGGATTCTGATGATGGAAATGGTGCTGCCACTATTATGGCTCCGGTAAACTTACCCGACGGGGCAGTGGTTACACGTTTTAGTATCTTTTATCGAAATAATGGAGAAGGTATTACGGTTTCATTCAGAAAAAAAGATGAACTATCTATATCATCAGATATGATGGCATCTTACACGGTAAGTGGCGACCATTTTGATGTAACTCAATTTAACGACATTACGATTAGTTATTCAACCATCGATAACAGCAGCAGATTCTATTTTATAACCGCCTATTTTTATGGGCATGCCACACTGGATTTTGGTCAATTGCATGGCGCTGAAATAGAATATACCATCACAGAACTTTGATATTACCATATTCACACCTAACATTTTTCGCTACGGAGGTATCCATAACAATCAAAAATCAATCAAATGAAAAAAACCATCTTGCTCCTCACGATTTTGTCAGTTTTATCCACTATTGGTTGTAAAAAAAACACCCCCGCCGATCCCGAACCGGAACCAACTCCATCAGGTGATATCATCGTGGCCAAAAACACCCGTGTGATCGATCAACAAACCCGCAAGATGATCACAGCCATCGATACCATCAACTATACCCTCACCGTGAACGGAAGCAGCGAGATGATTGCCGGACTTCAGGTAGGCGATATTATGGTTGACAGCGCCTCTGCTTTGGCTCCCAACGGTTATTTGCGAAAAGTAACGGCCATCAGCAATACCAAGGATGGTGAAGTTGTTATCAATACCGGACAAGCCACCCTTACCGAGGCCGTGAACAAAGGTAGCATCAACTTCAACACGGGCAAAATTTCCATGGGACATGTGAGATCGTACCAACTGGCCGAAGGGGTGCGTTTACAAAACCTCAAAAACACCGACTTCACCGTTTTTTCCTTCGACTACGACAAGGTGTTTGAAAACGAAAACGGTAAAATTACCATTTCGGGTCACACGGATCTGGATATTGAATTCTTCTTTAACTTCGACTGGGATTTCGATTGGCTGGCCTTGCCCCCCATGCCGATAGTCGAAAAATTTGAGTCGGGTGTAGAAATCAACCAAAGTGCTTCCATCAGCTGTGTATCGCTAGCCGGAGCCGGAATACAGGAAAGAGTTTCTCTGGCCAAATTTTATTTCACTCCTTGGACGTTCATGGTGGGCCCCGTACCGGTGGTGTTTGTACCTCAAATTGAGCTTTTCGTGGAAATGGATGGTGCCATCGTAGCGGTATATTCAGCTTCGGCCAGCGAAAATTTCACAGGCCGGTTGGGCACATCCTACACCGATGACAACGGATGGAATGAAATAGCCGAAAAAACCTACCACAGCGACTTTGTGGCTCCAAACCTGGATGCAGGTGCTCAGTTTACCGCCCATGTTGGGCCTGAAATTGCCCTGCTGCTCTACGGCGTAGCGGGTCCTTTTGCCAATGTTACCGGATGCAGCCATGTAAGTGGTCTATTGCATACCGGCACCCAAAACTGGGATTTGACCTTTCTGGTTGGTGCACAGGCAAGCGTTGGGGTTAAAATAGATTTGATTGGCTTCAGCGAAAATTGGAGTAAAGACTTTTGTTTCTTTCAGGACACCTTGTTACACTTGGTAGATGAGCCCTTTGGAAATTATATTTACATAGCTACCCCCATCGAGGACCAATCTTTTTTGGTGGGAGATGAAGTAGAAATTACCACCTCATTTACCGGAGAAACTCCCGATGAAGTAGAATTTATTATCGATTACAACACCGTATTTGTAGACACGGAGGCTCCCTTTGAATATACCTGGAACACTGCCGGATTTCCAGAATTTGGCCACATTATTTACGTAGGTGCCAAAAAGGAAGGCGTAGAAATTGCCCACGACAATGTTTCAATCAATCTGGTAAATCCCGTTTGGGAACCCATCGACCTGTCGGCCATAGGTTTGAATGAGAACACCGACGCCAACGACCTCTTCTTTGTCAACGCTACCAAGGGCTGGATGACGGTAAATGGCCCGGGTGTCGGCAAAATTCTTACCACACAGGATGCCGGCATCAGTTGGAACGAAACCTATGCTTCGTCTACAGGATTGCTACAAGTAATGATGTACAACGATCAGGGAGAAGGAGTTTTTCTGAATGCACTAAATAAAGTAATGGGAACCACAGATGGTGGAGCCACCTTGTCCGAACTCACTTATGGTCAGTTTAGTCAACCCACCTTTCAGTGGAAAAACATTTTTGGTCTGGCCTCCAACAACGATGGCGAAATTGTGGCCGTGGGCAAAGATACCGGCATTCCTTATCATTTCAGGATATACCGTGCCGAAATGGCTTTCCATACACCAACTGGATATTTTGAAGTACCTTACCCCAATGAATATGGAACCCCACCCAAAATCATCATGAACGGTAACAGCGGTTTTTTATATGATATTTACAACGAAGACGAACCTAACACCTCCTATTTTATGACCACCACAGATGGAGGTGTTTCCTGGCAGGGTGGCGAATTCGATGTGGTTACAAGCAATGCCCGGCTCCACGATGCCCACATGCCCGACCATAACCATGTGTGGATTGTAGGTGAAGAAAACAACAATGCCATCGTGGTGATGTCAGACAACGGAGGCCAAAGCTGGACCAAAGTGGACCTAACCGGAACACCTCCATTCAGCTCCGTACAATTTACCAGCACCGACGAAGGTTATGCCACTGTGGGCAATTGGAGCAACGATTTTGAAGCCAAGGTTTACCGCACTACCGATGGTGGACACAATTGGGAGCCACTGATTGATACCCGCTCCAAATATGGCCTTAGCAGTGTGTTTTTCCTCGGTCAGGATTTTGGCGTGGTAAGCGGTAAGGGACCTCGGATAATGCGGTATTCGGCGGGAAAATAGGAAATTACCAGATAAACTTGCCATGATACCAACTACAAACCCATCTCCGCCATTTGCGTATTTTAAAACACCGTGAAGTACTGATATGCATACTTTTGAATCTGTTAATACTAAAAACAATTATACCATGAGAGTCTTTTTTCTCTTTCTCTTTTCCATCATCACGATCTTCTCTTATGCCCAAGTAGGCATCAGTTACGACGGATCGCTACCTGCTACCCACACTATTCTGGATATTAAATCGGATACAACAGGTTTGCTTATCCCAAGGATGACCACCATCCAAAGAAATACGCTTGCCGCGAAACTTGATGCTACACATGAAGGTATGGTTGTATTCGATAAAACAGCCAATTTACTATTTTTCTGGAGTGGTTCTGAGTTTGTTTACGTAAGATCAGGCGTTTTAAGCAAAATTACTGATGCTGATAATGATACTTATATCGATGTGGAAGAGGGTACCGATCCGGATTACATAAATTTCAATACTTTCGGAACAAATTTTTGGCGCATGGAAGGCGGGCGCTTGGAATTTTTAAATACCGGCGGATCTATTCTTATTGGTGAAAACGCAGGATTTAGTGACGATTTTACCAGCAATGATAATGTGTTCGTTGGAAACAGTGCCGGCTATGCTACCGCCACCGGAGTTCAAAATGTGGCAGTGGGTAGAAGTGCCTTAGCTTCCAATCTGGCCGGCAATGGAAATACAGGTCTTGGATCATTTGCTCTTGTATCTACCACAGGAAGTTACAATGTCTCTGTTGGATTGTCATCCATGTATTTTAATTCCACGGGACAGAACAATACTGCCTTGGGTACGAGGGCGCTCATGTCGAACACCACCGGTTCCAACAATACCGTTTTGGGATATTATGCAGATTATTATAACCAAACAGGCTCCAGCAATACCATCCTGGGGTATATGGCAGGGTATGTGGGCTCTGCTAACAGCAAGTCTGGAAATATTTTTATTGGCCATCAGGCAGGTTATTCCGAAACCGGAAACAATAAGCTTTACATTCAAAATTCAAATACTGCCAATCCTCTTATTTACGGCGATTTTGCTCTGATGCAGTTGGGTTTTCTGGGTGATGTTGGAATTGGGACGAAAAACCCTGCAAGCAACCTGCACATTATGGGTTCATCCACTTTGGCATCACTGCTGCTTACACCCAACGAATCAGCCTCAGGCGACGATTCAGAGATCCTGTTTGGTGAAGATGACGACAACACCTATGGAATGTCGATAAAATATGATGGAGGCGACAACAACTTATATTTTTATGGAAAGAGTGACGCGACAATCACCGATCCCTTGCTCACCATCAAACGCTCCGGAAATGTAGGCATCGGAACCATCAATCCTACAGATCCCTTGGTTGTGGTTTCAACAGGAAATATAGGCACCTCCTCCTTTTCCGGACAAGGTATTGGTATTAGCAATGCCACCATTTATTCTGATAATACCAGCACCGGTGGAATTGCCGGATATTTTCAAACTGCCGGAACCGATGCCACGGTTGTGCTAAAGCAAACCGGAACAGGAAAATTCCTGAAAGCCTTTGGCCCCAACGGAGGTAATGAAGAATGGAGTCTGGACAATTCAGGTATGATGGAGTTTTACAATTCCAACGGTAACAAGACCATCGAAATTGATCCGTCAGAAAGTGGCACCACTGATGCAGGTCAGATGAAATTTTTTAGCGCTGATGGCTTAACCACAACTATCGAAATTGATGGATCATACAATGGAGATGGTAGAATTATTACCAATGAGCTCCAAATAACGGGAGGAAGCGATTTGTCGGAGTTTTTTGAGCTAACTGATTACGGAGTCATCGAAAAAGGAATGGTCGTTTCCATTGACGAAAACAATCCGGGTCAACTGAAAATAACTACAACTGCCTTCGACAAAAAAGTAGCAGGTATCGTAAGTGGCGCCAATGAAATAAACCCTGGACTAATCATGAGTCAGAAGGGTACCATTGCCGATGGAGAACATTTAATAGCCCTCTCAGGAAGAGTTTACTGTATGGCAGATGCCTCCACAACCCCAATAGAGATTGGCGACATGCTCACCACCTCCAATGTGGCCGGACATGCCATGAAGGTGACCAATTACAATAAAGCGCAAGGAGCTATTATTGGGAAAGCCATGACTTCGCTTGAGTCGGGAAAAGGTCTTGTTTTGGTATTGGTTAGTCTTCAATAATGTTATGATGAAAAAAGTAACAATCTTATTGGTATTGGTTTTATTGATGGGAACCGTATTTTTTATCACCAGGACTGAGCCGGTTGAAAAAAACGACAAGGCCACTCATGCTGCTGAATATTTGAAATACAGACGTATGTCAAGAGAAGATGCAAACGGAAATATTCCAATGGATGGCCTGATAAAGGCAAAACAACATGTAGACAAAATGGCCAATCAAACCAAAGATGCCGGATTATGGGAATGGGATTGGTTGGGGCCAACCAATATTGGCGGTCGAATAAGAACCATCCTTCCATCCAGAACCAATTCAGATATCATTTGGGTCGGATCCGCTTCAGGAGGAATCTGGAAAACAGTGAACGGAGGCGCTACATGGACACCCGTAAATGATTTTCTTCCATCACTTTCCATTAGTTCATTGGTCTTTGACCCCTCAACAACAACCGTGATGTATGCTGCTACAGGAGAAGGTTTTGGAAACTCCGATGCCCTACCTGGTGCAGGAATTTTTAAAAGTGTCGACGCTGGAGTTACCTGGACTCAGCTACCAAGCACAAATAATGATGATTTTAAATACGTTAACCGACTAGCTGCACATCCCAACCCAGACAGTGCTGGTATAATTTATGCCGTTACCAATGCCAATAATGTATATAAGACAACCGATAGTGGCGTAAGTTGGGACATAAAACTAAACACAGGAAGCGACCCAACTGACATCAGAATTAGCACAATAAACCACAACGAGATCATCGTAGGTACCAAAAGTGAAGTATATCTTTCTCTGGACTATGGCGAAACCTGGGCTGAGCAAACAACAGGCGCTGCCAATAAATTACCTGGGGACGGTGGCAGGTGTGAAGTCACTTTCTGTCCTTCAAATGCCAACCGTATTTATGTTTCCATGGATAGAAATTTGGGCGAAATATGGCGATCAGATGATAATGGAACTACCTGGACACGTAGAAATACAGGAACCAACTATTTTGGAGGCGCTCCCGGACAAGGATGGTACGACAACACTATCTGGGTAAATCCTCAGAATAGTTCAAGATTGATAGTGGGTGGTGTTGATTTATTCAGATCGACTGATGGTGGATCCACTTTAACCCAAATCAGCCGATGGCAAGACTACCACAATGGTGGTGATGCCAATTCAGCCCACGCTGACCAGCATTTTATTGTAGAAGCCCGAGATTACGACCAAACAACCAACCCTGTTGTGTATTTTGGAAATGATGGAGGTATACAAATGACCGAAAATGTCTGGACAGCTTCAACCAATTCAGGCTGGACTAATTTGGCTAATTCTTCTCTTGGAATTACGCAATTCTTTGGAGGAGCTGCATCTGATGATGGGAGTATTATTGTGGGAGGAGCTCAGGATAACGATAAATTACGATATAAAAGCTCCGGAGCTTGGAGCGGTCCAAACGCTTGGTATCAGGCGCAAACAGGAGATGGAGGATATGCTGCTGTTAACTACAACAACCCAAGTATTGTCTATGGTTCATATATTCGTTTGGGCATTAAAAAGAGTACCGATGGTGGAGATTCCTATGTCAACTCAAATTCCGGTATAACTGATGCCGGAAATAGATTCAGAAGCTTGTTCATTTCACCTTTCAGCATGGATCCCAATAACCCTGCAAAACTGGTTGCCGGTGGTTCAAGAATATTCAGAACCATTGATCATGCAGCCAACTGGACTCAGATAAGAGCTGACATTGGTCAATGGCCTGGGTCAAGTCATTACTATAAATGCAGTGCCATTGATATTGACAAAGGTAATTCTGCCATTATATGGGTGGGGTATGAAAACGGAGAAGTGGCCATGACCAGTGATACAGGAGCCATTTGGAATAAAGTAGATATTAACGGAGTTGGTTTACCCGATCGCTATGTAACTGATATAGCCATAAATCCCAATAATTCCAATCAGGTTTTCGTCACCTTTGGTGAATATGAGCCTGACAATATTTGGTACACACCCGATGCCGGACAAACATGGGAAAATAGAAGCGGTACTGCACCAAACGATTTGCCTGCACTACAGGTTAATACAGTCAGGGTTCACCCTGCAAATGGCAACTGGGTGTATATTGGCACTGACCTGGGAGTATTCGCCTCAGAAGACAAAGGTGTTAACTGGAGCGTAAAAACGAACCCAAATTACGGTGGCACAGGACATGAAGGCCCTGTAAACACAGAGGTAAGCGAATTATTCTGGCAGGGAGATGAATTCCTTATCGCTGCCACGCACGGAAGAGGAATGTACCGTACAGGAGGCCCTGTGTATAAAATCTATGTCAACTCAAATGCGGCAGCAGGGGGTGATGGCAGTCAGGAACGACCATTTCAAACTGTTGAAGAGGCAGCAACAGTAGCAGGTCCCGGATCATTTATTTACATCGAAGCTGGAGTTTATGATGAAAGCAGCATTATTCTATTGATGAATAAAGGCTTTGTTGTAGCCACCAATGGAAATGTGATTATCCAATAAAAATAAAACCAAAAGGTAGGAAATTTTGGTACGAAGCCCGTCATGCGCAGTTATGGCGGGCTTTATTATATCTTTGACAAAAGAAACGACGTAATAAAACTGGCTAAAAAGGACAAAACAGTACCCCAAATAAATCCTGTCAATGGAAATGTTAACATCGCCACCAGAGCATATACAAAGATGGATAGGGATCCAATAGGAACTTATTTAATGACTGAAAACAAACACTTTGGTCCAAAATGCCATTGAATAACCATCATTGAAGAAAATAAGGCGGCAGGAAACATTGACAATACGCCTCCCCAAAAAGGGTTCACTATCTCACCTAAAAACACCACAAAAGCAATTAAAGCACCAACAAATGCTGCTCTACCCAATACCTGTAGTTTTGAATTAGATTGTCGGGGAAGATGATGCGGTATTTTATGGCGAAACAATAAAAGCCCTACAACAACAAGCGTCACATATCCAATTACTCATACAAATATGTCCGACATTTTAAAGTAGGCCAATGGAACTGAAAAAAGCAACCACATCACAGTAGAAATCACCATTGTTATAACAATGAGTAGAAAACGATTTTTGATAAATGCCACTCCAAAATGAGCAAGGTGGGCATAAAACACAGCAAATAATATAGAAACGCCAAGAGGAATAAGGGTTGAAGGCACCGTTTTTGCGACTTCTTCAGGCGACTGTGTCCAGGCCATAAAAAAAGAATCCTAACATAGCAGTGGATGGGAAGGAAAGTATTAATCCTGAAATGCTACTATCAGATCTTTCAGCTAAAAAAGAAAGAAATGCTATAAAACTGCCTAAAATGATAAAACTAATGACCAACTGAAAAATGAAGAGGGAATTCATAGCTGTAAATCTACAACTAATACGCGCACAAGCATCAAATAAATCTTCCCGAAGGATGTGCTAAACAATTGTTTAGCACATCCTGATGACCAAATTTCCTACCTTTAGTTTTACTTCTATTAAAGTGTTGGGAAGATTTTTTTCGGTACCCTTATACCCTTGTTGATTTTTACTTGCTCTCCAGTGCTTCAATTTTCATTTTAAGTTTCTCGTTTTCAGCAGCCAACTCCTGCACAGCCTTCACCAAAGGCACCACAAATTCGGCATAACGCAAACCGTAGTGGTCATTTTCGTTTTTGGGTGCATCAATACCGCTGAATTCGTATCCTAATTGTTGGGCTACCTCCTCCACTTCCTGAGCAATAAAACCGCTTTGGCGGATGGCAGATTTTTCTGACATGGCTTGTTGATCCGTGCTTTGGCTTTCAACCCCTAGAAAACTGCTTAGTTGTTGTACATCAAGGTTATAGGTCACCGGACGAAGTTTCAGGATAAAATCCAGTCCGCTCACATCTTCGCGGATATTGTTCTTAAAACGCTGATCGCTCACATTGGTCCAGGCAGCATAGCCGCCTATACTCGTAACAGAAGCATTACCTATGCGTACCATGTTGCTAGCGGTGGTGGTGGCTTCGTTTCCCACTGCAGTGGTATTGGAAAAGTTGGCGCCACTGGGGCCACAGTTATAACCCAGTGCCGTATTGTTACTTCCGGTGGTATTGCTATACATGGTGCGATAACCGATGGCGGTGTTGTAACTCCCTGAACTATTGTTATAAAGAGCAGCATAACCAGTTGCCGTATTGCGTTCGCCATTGCTGAAGTAAAGCGAACGTCCACCGAAGGCCGTATTGTATTGTCCCGAACTGTTGAAAGCCAATGAGTAGAACCCGACGGCGGTGTTGTAGTGACCATTAAAATTAGAACCCAGTGAAAAAACGCCCACACCTACATTGTTTGTCCCCGATTCGTTAAAACTTAATGTTTCATGACCCACAGCCGTATTATTATCACCTATTCGGTTTAATGTAAGCGAGTGATATCCAATCGCCGTATTCTTGCTTCCATTGGCATTCAATTCCAAAGAATTACATCCCAACGCTGTATTGTACTCTCCGCCTGTATTATCGTTTAAGGCGTAATCACCGATACCAATATTGCCGTAACTTTGGTTACTCCATCCAGCCCAATTTCCCAAGAATAGTCCATTGAAGTTATCACGTTTGCCGTCGCTCAACTCATCAATGGAATTGGCACCGCCATCATTCGCCTCCCACGTTGCATTTCCATGCTCATCGCTGGTAAGTACTTTGTTGGCTCCGGGATTGCCACCGGTAATACGCACCACACCGTTAAAAAACAAGGAGTCGTTGGCAAAATCGCCACCAATAAGGGGGGTATTTGAGGAGGAGTTTTCTATGTATAGTTTATCGTCATCGCTTTCGAAATAACCAGCCTGAAAGCCAATTAATACATTACCTGTTTTGCCATGAGCATATGATCCATAACCGGATTCAAAACCAACAATGGTATTTCTACTTCCAGTTAGATTATAATAATCGGCTCCACTTCCAATACATACATTATAATCACCTGTGGTATTCGATGCAGCAACTTCATTTCCTATGACAGTATTGTAGTCTCCTGTTTGACTGGCCGTTAATGCACTCCGACCAATGGAAGTATTAAAAGAACCTGATGTATTGCTTTCGGAGGCACGCATACCAAAGGCTGTGTTATTATGTCCAACGGTATTAAATCTCAATGCCCAGGTACCAACCCCTGTATTCGAGTTTCCACTTGTGTTAGAATACATAGCATTATACCCTATTCCTGTGTTAAAATTATTTCCATCATCAACATCTCCGGCTTCATTACCTAAAAACAAGCTACCCTCATCTTGAATACCATCACTTAACTCATCTATTGAAGTAGCCCCACCATCATTCGCTTCCCAGGTGGCATTTCCATTGGCATCGCTGGTAAGTACTTTGTTGGCTCCGGGGTTGCCTCCTGTAATGCGCACCACACCATTAAAAAACAGCGAATCGTTGGCAAAATCGCCACCGATGAGGGGGGTTGAAGAACTCGAATTTTCGATATAAAGTTTGTTGTCACTAGTTTCATTGTAACCAGCCAGATAACCGAGAAAGACACTACCGCTTTTGCTGTGCAATGCTGTTCCCCTTCCAGCCATATATCCTAAAATTGTATTTTGACTTCCTTCTTGATTATTTTCATCACTAAAGGATCCAATACAAACATTTTTAAAACCTGAAGTTGATGACCTGGCTGCAGACGAACCTATGGCAATATTATTAATGCCTGTAGAATTAGTATAAAGCGCTTCACTTCCAATGGCCGTATTATCAGCTCCGGTTATGATTCCTCGCATAGCGGAATAACCAATGGCAGTGTTTCTTAACCCACTTATATTGTTTCTTAAACTATTAGCGCCCGTTGCCGTATTCCACTGCCCACTAGCGTTGCGATTTAATGAAGAATAACCTATGGCAGTATTCGAATTTCCACTTGTATTATCGTAAAACGCAAAGACGCCAATAGCCGTATTAGCATTAGAACCAGCATCATTGACTCCCACGCCACTTCCTAAAAATAAACTACTGCCGTCACTAATAACATCACTCAACTCATCCAACTCACTTGCTCCTGCCACTGACGTCCCTATTTGTTGCCATTCAGCGGAAGTGCCATGGAAATACCAAAAACTATTGGTAGTCGTATCAAAAACCAAAAGTCCGGAGGCGGGGTTAACAATGGCCGTTCTTTCGGCAGTAGTCATTCGGGGAATAAGTATTCCTTTGTTGTTTGAACTTACTTCAAGCATGGCCGAAGCATGGGCCGCATCACCGGTAGTATTGATGGCGACTTGTGCCCGTGCTATGGTGACGAGGGTCATCAGGCCAATTAACAAGGTTATTCCGGGTCGAATTTTATAGTACATAGTAGTCAATTTCAATGATTTTTCAAGGGCAAAAATAGG
>JBFHGX010000005.1:0-61823 GCA_041582875.1 Bacteroidales bacterium
GATTTCACTTGAAAAAACAGCTGCCTATATCAAGAAAAACTATCCTGACTTGTTTTTAATTGCTGATGCCAAGCGAGGTGATATAGGAAACACATCAGCCATGTACGCCAAAACTTTTTTCGAAACCATGCATTTTGATGCTGTTACCTTGTCTCCATATATGGGACAAGATACAGTAGCTTCTTTTATGCAATATATCCACAAATGGAGCATTGTTTTGGCATTAACCTCCAATAAATCGGCCAACGAATTTCAATACCTTACAGATGCTACCACAGGTAAAATGTTGTTTGAAAACATTCTGACAACCGCACAAACATGGGGAACCACTGATCAATTAATGTTTGTGGTAGGCGCTACCAAGAGCGAATCGTTAAAGGAAATAAGATCCCTTGCTCCTGATCATTTCTTGTTGGTTCCAGGAATAGGCGCACAGGGAGGTAGCTTAAAAGAAGTTGCAAAAAATGCCATGAACGATCATTGTGGATTGTTGGTTAACTCTTCAAGAGGGATCATATTTGCCTCACAAAATTTAGATTTTGCTAAGGCTGCTCAAACTGAAGCTGAAAAAGTACAGTCAGAAATGAACTTGTACCTCCAAGAAGCCCGACTGATTTAATACGTTTTTAATTTCAAATCAATTGCTTTTACCAAGCCAGAATACAGCCTAAATTTTTGTTTTACTAAGTTGATGCGTTGTTGGTAAACCTGTTCAAAACTCCTAAAATAATCTTTCTTATTTCTGCTTCGCACATAATAATTGAGTTTATATTTGCATCCTGATATGCAAAAATTAAGCTATAAAAGTATCAGAAAACACAAAGTATCGGTCTTCGTAACAGAAGCCTCCAACAATATTTTTAAGACGGTCTCCTTTATTGGTGACCGTCTTTTTTTTAACTCACCAACCCCAAATCACATGCACTATGAGTAATCTCAAAGGCAAAAGCCTCATTTCAATTACCGATTATAGCAAAGAAGAGATCATACAGGTTCTTGACATTGCTGAAGAATTTGAAAAAAATGTTCGTCAAAAGCTATTGGATCAACATGTAATTGCGTCCTTGTTTTTCGAGCCATCCACACGAACCCGTTTGTCGTTCGAAAGCGCTGTTCAATACATGGGGGGAAGTATTATTGGTTTTGCCAGTGCTGACACTTCCAGTGTACGTAAAGGAGAGTCGCTAAAAGACACCATTTTAACCGTAAGTAACTACTCCGATTTAATTGTTATGCGAAACCCCATCGATGGAAGTGCACGTTTTGCAAGTGAAGTGAGTCCGGTACCTATCATCAATGCTGGGGATGGCGCCAATCAACATCCAACCCAATGCTTGCTCGATTTGTATTCAATTCGTAAAACTCAGGGAACACTCGAAAATATCCAAATAGCTCTGGTTGGCGACTTGAAATACGGACGGACAGTACACTCTCTGGTTCAAGCACTTTCACTATTTAATGCCACTTTTCATTTGGTTTCACCCGAATCACTCAAACTACCCAGTGCTGTAAAAAAATGGATTAAAGATGCCAATCTCGATTACCATCAGTATACCGATATCAATGAGGTTATCAATACCATGGACATCATATACATGACCCGAATACAAGGCGAACGCTTCCCCGACCCCATGGAATATGAAAAGGTGAAAAATTCCTACATACTGGAGAATAGCATGCTCACCAACTCCAAAGACAATATGCGAATCCTTCATCCACTACCACGTGTAAACGAGATTTCTGAAGACGTGGATAACAATCCAAAAGCATATTATTTTCAGCAAGCCCGCAATGGCGTATACGTCCGTCAGGCATTAATTGCAGCCATTTTAGGCTTAAAATAGGGATTGAAATTTCATATATACTCAAAAGAAAAAAAGGAACCATGAAAAATAAAAGAACCGAATTGATTGTATCGGCCATTAGTAACGGAACTGTGATCGACCATATTGAAGCTGGAAATACTTTTAGGGTATTCAGAATCTTAGGGCTAGAAAACACCACACATCAAGTATATTTTGGTACCAACCTCGAAAGCAGTAAACACGGCAAAAAAGGATTGATTAAAATAAGTGACAAATTTTTTGAGAAAGAAGACATCAGTAAAATTGCCTTGGTAGCTCCTTCGGCCACTTTGATAGAAATACGGGATTACGAAGTGGTTAGAAAGGAACATATTAGCATTCCAACTACTGTTGAAAAAACCGTAAAATGTTTTAACCCCAAGTGTGTGACTAACAATCAGTCAGTTCCTACCCGGTTTAAAGTCATCAGCGACCATAAAGGAATCATGAAACTGTCGTGTCATTATTGCGAAAAAACAATGGACAAAACCAATATTGAGTTTTTATAGTTTAAGGATTGATCATCCTCATGCTGCCCATGACTTTCAAAAGACCACGATCTTTGAAGGCCACGGGCATTTTTTTCTGGCTAAGGTTTGTACCTTTGCACTTCCATGTTAAGAAATAAAAAACATCCCATCAAAACACTCATTGAGCAAGGAGAGCATGTTCACCTGGACTTTAAATTTGAAGTATCAGATGCAACGAAAATTGCTCGCTCCCTGGTTGCATTTGCTAATACAGATGGAGGTACTTTACTTATCGGAGTGAAAGACAATGGATCCATTGCTGGTATCCGTTCAGAAGAAGAGTTCTATATGATCGATCAGGCAGCCACAATGTACTGTCAACCTGAGGTAGTTTTCAATACCAAAGAGTGGACGCTTGAAGGAAGAAAAGTGTTGGAAGTCATTGTACCAAAGAGCAATCAGGTACCTCATAGGGCACCTGACATGCAAGGTCTGTACAAAGTGTTTGTTCGCGTGAACGATGAAATTGTACTGGCCAATGGCATCCAGATGAAAGTGTGGAAAAAAATGTCAACCGAGAACCCGGTAACCATTGTCTACAATAATGAGGTAAAGGAACTATTGATGCGAATAGAAGCAAACCCTACAGTAAACTTTCAAGAACTTAAAAACCAGCTTCAATTGTCAAAACATCTGTTGGAAGAAATGATCTCAGATCTTATTGTGATGGGGGTTGTGGATATGATAACGGAAGGAAATAGTATTTCATTTAAGATGTGTGCAGAGTAGCAAAAAAAAAAGCACTCTATTAGGAGTGCTTTTATAGATTGTCCGTCGAAATTAATTATTTATCACTTCGACAGATCCAATGACATTGGTTTTCAGGATCTCAAGTGCCGCTGCGTAACCAAGAACAAACTTCATCGTTAATCTCGACGGCCTTAAACAGGTGTTTGTTAAAAGCTTTGAGGAAGGTAAAGAAAGAAGTTTTTGAGCATCTTTTAGGGTAGTATTTTTGATCATAGGCAAGCTTTAATGAAACGTTTATGGAAATAAAACGAAGCCCCATTAAAATTATTGTCTTCAAAAAAGAATACTATATAATATCAGTTTAATCGCATTTTACCTACTAAACAGTAAGCACAATTTGTTTGTCAGCAATCATTTTACGTAAGTTGATCAGTGCGTACCTCATTCTACCCAAAGCGGTGTTAATGCTTACATCCGTCTGATCTGCAATATCTTTAAAGCTGAGCCCGGCATAACACCTTAAATGCAATACTTCACGTTGTTCCTCAGGTAGATAATCGAGCAGCTTTTTAACATCCTTGTGAATTTGATGGGTTACCAATTGTTCTTCAATGGAAGGATCGGTAAACCGAATAGTGTCAAAAATATCATAATCATTGTTGCGACTATCCACAAAGTTCACCTTCTTTTGTTTACGAAAATGATCGATAACCAAATTGTGTGCAATGCGCATCACCCATTGAATAAACTTCCCTTCATCTTTATAGTTGCCTTGTTTGAGGGTATTAATTACTTTAACATAGGTGTCTTGAAAAATATCATCGGCCAGCTGCTTGTCTTTTACCAACAAATAAATGTAGGAGAACAACCTGCTTTGATGACGTTCAATTAAAGTTTGAAGACTGGAGTGATCACCATTCAGATAATTCCTGATTAGCTCGTTTTCGGATACGACTATTAAACTCATAATACCAATTTTTGTTTCTAGTATGTGACAAAAAAGCGTATAAGTTTAATCGATAATTATCCTCCAGATTTTGGTTAGTAATTGTTAAATCTTATGCAAATATAGCTACATAAATTAAAAAAGCAAATAATATGCTAATTTTGTCGTTCAATTTTCAATTCATGTCCGACAATAAAAGCACACCCTACATAGAAAATCCCATTGAAGTTGTTAAGTCGAGGGTAAACAATTTAAAAAACCTGAGTGTTTCTATTCCAAGGAACAAGCTCGTGGTCATTACCGGTTTATCAGGAAGTGGCAAGTCCTCGTTGGCTTTCGATACTTTATATGCTGAAGGTCAGCGAAGGTATGTTGAGAGTTTAAGCTCCTATGCTCGACAATTTTTAGGAAGAATGGACAAACCTAACGTGGACGCCATTCATGGGATTTCACCGGCCATCGCTATTGAGCAGAAGGTGAAGTCTAGAAACCCAAGATCAACGGTTGGAACTACAACTGAAATCTACGAATATCTCAAGCTGCTATACGCCCGTATCGGCCAAACCATATCCCCCGTTTCAGGACGACGTGTAAAGCGTCACAGCGTTACGGATGTTACCGAATTTGTCTTGGGATTAAAACCTGAAACCCAGGTGATGATTATGTCTCCTGTGGTAATGATAGATGGAAGAAAGCCTGAACAACACCTTCAGATATTACTTCAACAAGGGTTTAGCAGGGTGATGTTAAATAGTGAGATCATTAAAATAGAAGAGTTGCTCCAGCAAAAAGGTATTTGCAAAAGCAAAAAAGACATCTGCAATCTTGTTGTCGATCGCATAAGAGTCGATCACCAGGATACTGATTTAAGCGGTCGGATAGCCGACTCTGTGCAAACAGCCTATTTTGAAGGACATGGTTCATGTTTGGTTCAGTTCACCGAAGAAGAAAAGGAACAGCAAGTTGTTTTTAGCAATCAGTTTGAACTGGACGGAATAACCTTTGAAGAACCTTCCGTCAATTTTTTCACTTTTAATAATCCATATGGTGCTTGCAAACGTTGTGAAGGATTTGGAAGCATTATAGGTATTGATGTGGATTTGGTGATTCCCAACAAAAGTATATCGGTATATGATGGGGCTATTGCCTGTTGGAAAGGAGAAAAAATGGGTGAATGGCTCGACAAGCTTGTTAAAAACGCCTACAAATTTGATTTTCCTATCCACAAACCATACTACCAGCTCACCCAAGACCAAAAAGAACTACTATGGACAGGAAATGAGTATTTCGAAGGGATTCATGCTTTTTTTGCTCATGTTGAGGAGCAGACCTATAAAATTCAATACCGGGTAATGCTTTCACGATACCGTGGAAAAACGAGTTGTCCCGACTGCAATGGAACCCGTTTACGACCAGATGCCAACTATGTGAAAGTGGGTAATAAATCAATTTCTGAAATTGTCCATCTACAACTGGATGAAGCTCTTATGTTTTTTAAGCAAATTGAATTACCTCCACACGAAGAGAAAATTGCCAGAAGGTTGTTAACCGAAATTACAGGCCGACTAACTTTTTTAATCGACGTAGGTTTGGGATACCTTACCCTTAATCGACTTTCCTCCAGTTTATCTGGCGGAGAATCACAACGAATCAACTTGGCCACTTCATTGGGAAGTAGTTTGGTAGGTTCCATGTATATTTTGGATGAACCCAGTATTGGACTACATCCTCGCGACACGAGTCGATTGATTAAAGTCATGAAAGCGCTTCGTGATTTAGGAAACACCGTCATTGTTGTTGAGCATGAGGAAGATGTCATTCTGGAAGCTGATCAAATCATTGATATTGGACCTGATGCCGGAGAACATGGTGGAGAACTCGTGTTTCAGGGAACACCTTACGAACTTATTCAGGACGACAAAAGCTATACTGCCCGTTATCTGACCCATCGAATGCGTATTCCTGTTCCCGCCAAACGACGACATTGGACCAATTTCATCGAAATATATGGAGCTAACGAAAATAACCTTAAAAACATAGATGTTTCTATTCCTCTAAACGTACTCACAGTAGTTACGGGAGTAAGCGGATCAGGAAAATCTACCCTTGTTAAAGAAATATTATTTCCTGCCATCAAAAAGCATTTGGGTGGTTATGGAGACAAAACCGGTAGTTTTAGTCATTTGTCAGGTGACATCAATCGTATTTCGGCCATTGAATATGTGGATCAAAACCCCATTGGCCGATCTTCACGAAGCAATCCGGCTACCTACCTCAAAGCCTTTGATGAAATTCGTTCACTTTTCTCCAGTCAATCATTGGCAAAACTAAGAGGCTACAAACCTGGATATTTTTCATTCAATGTTCCCGGAGGTCGTTGCGACCAATGCGAAGGAGAAGGGGTTATCAAGGTTGAAATGCAGTTCATGGCAGATATCTTTCTCAAATGCGACGCTTGTAACGGTCATCGCTTTAAAGAAGAAGTACTTGAAGTAAAATACCACGAAAAGCACATTGCAGATGTATTGGATATGACGGTCGATCTGGCATTGGAATTTTTTAATGGAGAAGGAAAGCCAAACGCTACTGAGAGAAAAATCATTGAGAAAATACAGCCATTAGCTGATGTCGGGCTGGGTTATTTGCGACTCGGCCAGTCGTCGAATACCCTGAGCGGTGGAGAAGCACAAAGGGTTAAGCTGGCTTCATTTTTGGCCAAAGGAGCTACAGAATCCCCTACCCTGTTTGTTTTTGACGAACCTACCACTGGATTACATATCCACGACATCAGTAAACTGCTATTATCCTTAAATGCACTCATTGAAATTGGTCACTCAATTGTTGTGATTGAGCACAATGCCGAAATTATTAAAACTGCAGATTGGGTAATTGATCTTGGCCCAGAGGGCGGTGATCAGGGAGGTAAACTGCTGTTTTCGGGAGTTCCTGAAGACCTGATTCACTGCGAACTATCATATACCGGAGCCTATTTGAAGAAAAAACTAGATCAAGAAAAAAAAGAGATCGCAAATAAAACTGAACTTAAAACTTGAATAAAATAGCTCAAGCTGAAAGATAACTAAACGCTTGCGGAACCAAATTTGCATCAGTACACGAATTCACGAGAGGTGTATCATCCATATTGAATTGATAAAAGCATTTGGAATTGTATTTCCAAATAGATTCACCATTTTTTTTGTATTAAAGTAAATAACACTTATTTTAGTAAGCTAAAATCCGTTTAATAGCCATTTGATATCATCTAATATAAATAGGTATAAACCAAAGACTAGATTAAAAAAGTTTATTCTTTTGGTAGCAGCAGTTCTAAACTCATTGCTGATTATTACCTTGGGATTGTCGTTGTTGGCAGGAACATCTTCTCCATCGGCACACGATTTCATTCCTATTTTTGGATTATTCTACCCCATTGTAATGCTCATCAACCTAGGTTTTATCCTTTTTTGGCTTTTCGTCCGAAGTTGGTTTGCATTCCTTTCTATTATCGTCATTTTACTAGGAATCAGTAATTTAAACGACAATTTCCAAATTCCCTTTTCTGGAACATCAGTTAAAACAGATAGCAACGATATAAAAGTCCTCAGCTACAATGTACAACAATTCAGAAATGGATTCAAAAAGGCTCAACCTGAGATAGAAACGAATATCCTGACCTTTTTAGTTGACGAAAAAGCCGACCTTATCTGTCTTCAGGAATACCAAAGCGTGGGGAACAAGCTCTATGAAAATATTAAAGATACACGCGACGAACTGCACTCAGGCACCTATTATTACGAAAGCTATTATAATCCAAAATACGACTTGCTTTCCGGATTAATCATATTCTCGAAATACCCTGCTGTTAACAGTGGGAAACTCAAAATGCAGGGATCTCGAACGTTTGGTATTTATACCGATTTGTTAATCAACCAAGATACAGTTCGTGTTTTCAACATCCATTTGGCAAGCATCAAGCTAGAAAAAGAAGACCTTGGCTTTGTAGCCAAACCTGATCAGGAACAGCTGAAAAACAAATCTTTGGCTATTTACCAAAAGTTGACTTCTGCCTTTTTTTTGCGCGAGAGACAAACTCAAGTACTTTTAACAACCCTGGATGAAACCCATTACCCTGTGATTTTATGTGGTGATTTTAATGACACGCCTTCTTCGTGGGTATATCACCAATTACAAAAAAAGTTAAACGACAGTTTCGTTGAAAAAGGAAGTGGGATTTGCACTACTTTTGCAGGACCAATTCCGTTTTTGCGTATCGATTATATTCTGCATTCGGGATTCGACACACAACATTTTGAACGATATCGGATAAAAAAGTCAGATCATTTCCCAGTATCGGCTATACTAAAACTAACGAACTAAAATTTAACACCATGAAAAAACTCCTGACCTCAATCGCTCTGATCACCTTATTTTCTTTAATATTACCTGCACAAAGTAGCTTTTACGAATTTGATGTAACTGACATCGACGGAAATCCATTCAGTTTTAATCAATTAAAAGGTAAAAAAGTAATGATTGTAAATGTTGCATCCAAATGTGGATTTACCCCACAATATGAACAACTGGAGGCTTTGTACCAAAAATACAAAGACCAAAACTTTGTCATCATTGGTTTTCCTGCCAACAATTTTAAAGAACAAGAACCAGGAAGCAGTGAAGAAATTAAATCGTTCTGCACACTTACCTATGGCGTGACCTTTCCTATGATGGATAAAATATCCGTAAAGGGCGACGACATGGCACCTCTTTATCAATGGCTTACCGACAAAGATCTAAATGGGAAAAGCAACTCATCGGTTAAGTGGAATTTTCAAAAATACCTCATCGATGAAAATGGTATTTTGGTAGACGTAGTTAATCCATGGGTGAGTCCTGACACCACAAAAATTATCAAATGGATCGAGGGTAAGTAGTTTCAAAAACGACAACCTCTTAAGTAATCATAAAAAGCTTTATCCAAAAATCCCAGTAATCAATCCACCATCGTGTGAAAGGGTTTGTCCGGTAACATAGCGTGAAATCGGAGATAATAACCAAAGAGCCAATGATGCCATTTCCTCAGGTTTGCCCATACTTCCAACAGGAATTTCTTTTTCAAATTCATGGGAAGCCTGTTCGGAAGAAATGCCTTCTACCTCACTTTTTTTCACAAAAAGGCGTTCCATAGCCGCTGTGCGATGATAACCTGGCGCCAAAACGTTGACTGTAATGCCATCTCCAGCAACCTCTTGGGATAAAGACTTAACAACTCCCACTACAGCGACTCTCAATGCATTGCTCAATACCAAATTCTTAACGGGTTGTTTTACCGATACACTTTCAATAAAAAGCAAACGCCCGTAACCCTTTTGTATAAAATAAGGAAGCACCTTTTGAGCTAGGGCAATTTTCCATCTCAACACCAGTTGATAAGCATCGTCCCATTGATTCATGGTTAACTCTTGAAATCCACCTGCAGGAGGTCCTCCTGCATTAAAAACAATTCCCGAAGCACCATTCTTTTTCACCCATTCCAGAATTTGATCATGAGTATCATTTTCCATCAAATTCACAGTAAGACATTCCACCTGATCGGGATAAGCCAATGCCAACGATTCTAGCTTGGAAAGGGTTCGGCTCACAGCCAACACATGAGCACCTTCGTTAGCCAGACCTTCAACAATAGCTCGTCCAAAGCCACTTCCTGCTCCTCCAACAACAAAGTATTGTTTGGTTAATCGTAAATTCATCGTTTTTTTGTTCCAAAGGTACAAAACAACCTCGTTAACATAGGTTTTCTTTGCTAACAGTTTATTCAGGGAATATAATCGCGTTCCACAGGATGGTTATCAGGCAGAATTGTCTACTTTTGCGCATCATTATTCAATCATGGGATTTAAAAACAACCAGTTATTGAAAGGAACCGTTGCCATCAGTTTTTCAGCTGTATTGTGGGGTTTCGATGGAGTGGTACTCACCCCACGCTTACACAATTTAGAAGTAAGTTGGGTAGTGTTTATACTACATGTATTGCCCTTTTTATTGATGAATTTATTTCTTTTCAAAGAATATAAAAACCTCAAGACCTTCGTCCGTCAAGATTACATCATGTTGTTTTTGATAGCTCTTTTTGGTGGAGCCATTGGAACGATTTCTATCGTAAAAGCATTGTTCTTAGTCAATTTCGAACATCTCTCGGTGGTTGTATTACTGCAAAAGTTACAACCAATTTTTGCCATTTTGCTGGCAGCCATTTTACTTAAGGAAAAAATTGGAAAGAACTTTGCCTTGTGGGCTTCCTTAGCCATAGTAGCGAGTTATTTTTTAACTTTTGGACTTGAAAAACCCACACTCAGTTCAGATGAGAACACCTTGTATGCAGCTTTATTTGCAGTAATTGCAGCCTTTTCATTTGGTAGTTCCACTGTATTTTCGAAAAAGCTCCTTCAAAATCAAACCTTTGTTACAGCCACATTTTTCAGGTATGGATTTACGTCCGTCATTTTACTACTCTATGTGGTCGCTTTTGGAAAATATACTGAGTTTCAGTTCACGACACAGATCAATTGGTTGTACTTTTCGATCATCGGTATAACCACAGGATCAGGTGCTATCTTTATTTATTACTACGGACTGCGACGTGTGAAAGCCATTGTAGCTACTATAAGCGAATTACTCTTTCCCATTTCAGCGATCCTGTTCGACTACCTGTTTAACGACAGTATTCTGTCTCCCATACAAATGATTAGTGCGGTAATTATGGTATTTTCCATTATTAAACTCACTAGTCATAAAACTGCTTAGAGCAGAATTTCTTTTCAAAAAAGCTTTGGAATACTGGTTTCATGAACAGATTTATTGTATCTTTAACCTGATATTTCAAGTTAAACTAAAAAATTACAGCCATGTCAGACGAAATTAGTTTGGTTTATACCGGGTCAAGGGTGGAGAGTCTTTTTCTGGAAGAAATGCTGGAAGAAAATGAAATCGGTGTTATTCGTCGCGATTCCTTAAGCGAAAGTGTTAGCGCGGGATGGGCCGACGGCTCTCCTGAGGATGCCGTAAGGCTATTTGTAGAAACAAAATTGGCTGAAAAAGCCAAAGCCATTCTGAATGAATATTTTAACTCGCGTGACAAAAAATAGCAAATAATCAATTTACTCATGATTAGTTGCTTACTGACCACCTTCATTGAAGATGAAATCCTAAAAAGCACCTGTGACTTCAATCCTGACCGAATCATGGCAGGGGAGGTTGTGTATGAAGTCATAAAAGTTGAACAAGGTATTCCATTATTTTTGGAGAAACACCTTGCTCGATTTGAGCAATCTATGCTGTTGGCTAAAATGCCCGCTGCCCCATCAGAAGTAATGATTCGAAATAATTTACGGAGCCTTATAGAAACCAATAAGTTACGTCATGGAAACATCCGGTTCCAAATCGCCCTCCAGCAAAATAATGCTGTTCATTGGTCATGTTGGGTAAGTCCACATCTATATCCTTCTCAAAAACAATATAACGAAGGGATTCCTACAGGCCTATTTAAGTCTGAAAGACAACATCCTGAAATAAAGCGCTGGAACGATAAGTTTAAAACTGATATCAGTTCCTTTCTTAGCAAAACTGGTTTTCACGAAGCTTTGTTAATGAATTCTCACGGCCTAATTACCGAAGGCAGTCGATCGAATGTGTTTTTTATTGTTGATAACCTGGTAATTACTCCTGAAATCCAATGGATCCTTCCAGGAGTTACACGCTCTGTAGTAATTGAATTAATCAATACACTTCAACTATCTTTTGTAGAAGAACCGGTTACTCAAGCGGTTTTATCGCAAATTGATGCGGCCTTTATTACCGGGACTTCGCCCGGAATTCTACCCATACAATCTATCGACCAAAAAGCATTAAATACTGACCACCCAATTACATACAGCCTACAAGAAAGTTACAAACAACTATGTTCAACCTATTTCCATCACTTCCATTGGTAGCCCCCCCTTATTGCTTCATTTTTTTGTATTTTTACCTCCTAAACTTCGCTACATGTATCATGGTGCTTTTAAAATAGGTTTGATTGTATTTCTTCTGATGCTGGCTCAATTTTGCCAAAGTCAATCCTTGCCCAACGACTTTTGTCTGAGCAATGAGGAAAAACAGCTTTTTAATCAGATCAACCAATTGAGACAATCATACGGAAAACCAGACCTACAACTTTCTGCCTCCTTATCATTTGTTGCCAAAACGCACGTCAATGATCTATTAACTCATCGCCCCGACACCTCTATTTGCAATTTATCGAGTTGGTCAAATCAGGGCTCCTGGACGGAATGTTGTTTTAATGCTTACGTTCCTCAACCCGATTGCATGTGGGACAAACCAAAGGAACTGACTCCCTATCCGTACCGGGGATATGAATTTGTTACGTACTTCGACGATGAAGTTAGTATAGATTCTGTTATGAACTTATTTTCCGACACCAAAGAAGTACTGGACATGATTTTAACTCAAGAAGTGTACAACAATAAAAAATGGTTGTGCTGTGGTGTTGGCATGAACAAACATTATGTTTCTGTATGGTTCGGACAACGAAAAGATGCACTACCTGATCCACAAATATGTAATGGTGATACTGTAGCATTAATTAAATCGACAGCTGCACAAAGCCTAAGTGTATACTACCTGATATTTGGCAGTTACACTGATTTACACGACGCCCGGGAAGCGCTAAAAAAAATAAAGAAAGACGATTTTTCAGAATCAGGGATACTCAATAAAAAAGGCCAAATAAGGGTCTATCTTGAAAAATACACCACCTTAAAAGAAGCCATGTATGCAAAACAACAACTGGCTCCTGCTTATAAGGAAGCATGGATATTAAAGGATTAGCATGAAAAAATACCAACTAAAGGAAGTCTCCAGCTCAAGTGAAAAGAAGCAGTTTCTGGATGTTGTTGACAGCATTTACCAGCATGATAACATGTGGGTAAGACCCCTAAACAGCGAAATTGAAAATATTTTTAACCCGCTTAAAAACAATCGATTTCTCACTGGTGAAGCGTGTAGATGGATTTTGTATGACCCCGACAATCACCCATGCGGTCGGATTGCGGCCTTTTATGATGATTTTACTTCAGCAAGTCAGCAACAGCCGACAGGAGGAGCTGGTTTTTTTGAATGCATAGATGATCAAGTGGCTGCGAACATGCTCTTCAACCAAGCGAAAACATGGCTCGAGCAGAAAGGTTTAAAGGCCATGGATGGACCGGTAAATTTTGGTAATCGTGATTATTTTTGGGGTTGTCTTCAAGAGGGTTTTCATCAGCCCATCTTTAATATGCCATATAACCACGCTTATTACAATCGTCTATTTACCACCTTTGGGTTCAGAAACTTTTTCAATCAATACACCTACCACCTGAAGTTGGATCCCAAACTTTTAAACCCGATTTTAAAACTAAAGGCCGACAGATTAAAGCGCAACCCTGAATTTAGCTTTACGAATTACCATTTAAAAAATGGAGATCAAATTGCTCACGAATTCAGTGAGGTTTTTAATAAAGCTTGGGCACGTTTTCCAGGCGTTGAACCGATTGAGCCCTCCCAAGCTAAATCATTATTCTCGAAACTAAAACCAGTAGTAGACGAACGACTAATTGTCCTAGCCTATCGCAATAAACAACCCATCGGCTTTTTTATTATGATTCCTGATATCAACCAGATTATCGGGAAATTTCATGGTAAATTAAACCGCATCAACCAGATGAGATTGATGTATTCACTCAAAATCCAGAAGAAATGCTCACGGGTTATCGGGTTGATTTTTGGCGTAATACCTGAATATCAAGGCAAAGGAATCGAAGCCGGGCTCATCATGAAATTCGCAGAAAATGCTGCAAAAAAAAACTTTCCATACACTGATTTGGAAATGAATTGGATTGGTGATTTTAATCCGACAATGATGAAACTGGTAGAACTTATTGGTGGAAAAAAATATAAAACCCATATAACCTACCGCTATTTATTTGACCCCAAACAACCCTTTGAAAGGGCTCCTATTGTCAATACACGCTAAATTAATCACATGGAAACCACTATTACCCTAATTGTTTTTGGCGTACTCATTGCAGCTTCCGTAATGACCTATAAGTACAAAAAAGTCAAAACAAGAAAGTTTTTGTTGTCAAGACAGCTGTATCCTTCAACTATACTTTCGGTGTACATTCAAAAATTTCAAAACAACATCACACATATTATCATTCAGACTAAAGCCATAGAAAAAACTACCGTGACAGGACTATCAGTTGAGTTGATCAATAAAAAACGAGAGTTCAATTATTATGACTTACAGAAAGAAGGATTGATATCAGATTCGGTGGTTGTCATTAATGCGGAAGAAACTGTTGACTTTAAATTTGATTACGACAAATTCAAGGCCCTATTAGCAGATGGCGATTTAAGCTTTCGAACTTTTCGTTTTTTTATCACAGATGAAACTGGAAAGAAGTATAAATCGCATGAATTGGGGTTAAATAAAAAATGGCAGTTGCTAAGACCTGACAGTGGGACTTACAATTAGCGTTCGAAAAAACGCTGAATATTAATAAATTATATTATACCCGTACCCATCACTGCGAAGAAAAAAAAGACTTGGATTTTTAAAATCGGGCATTTTTCCATGAAATAGATCAGAATAATAGCTTCGGACATGCTCACTTTTCGTCACATGTTCACCTATGTAGTAGGTATGAGATCTTCCCGGTGGTAATTTAAAGCCAATGGCTTCGCTAAAATTAACATAGGTAGCATTACAAGCCAAAGGTTTCAATAGCAATTCCCCCATTAAGTAACTATAAGCTGAAATTATTCGTAATCCATTTAAATTTAAGTCCTTGGCGTTGCTATTAACAAAGATTTGCTCCTGTATATCTAAATTCTCAACCCATAGATAGTGATCCTTGGAGTTTACCGCTGCCGCATTAATCACCAAATTATTAAATAATTTTGGATGAGAATGATTCTTTTTACCCGCCACATATTGAGGAAGGTATTCATTTCCAAGGCTATGCAAAAATATACTCATCTTAACTTGATGATCATTTTTCCAACATGATTCTTTAACAAGGGCCATACTATCTATCAGATCAACAAAATGTCCTTCGGAAAGCTTTAGATTATCCAGTGAAGTGCTAAAATTATTAAACACTTTCCCATCATCTCTTCGAGAAGGCCAGGCAAAAACAATAACCTGAACACCATAAGTATTTTGTATATCAAGTCCTCGAACAGCAGCATGAAGAAATGTTTTACCATCGCCATGCACAAATACCACATATTCCTCAGTCTGATGTGAATTAATATATGATTTGATGGTTGTTGGAACAACTGAAAAACTACTGTCGTTATAAGTTACAGAAAAAACTTTTAAAGGATTAATCGTATCTACTTGATTTATAAAAACAAGACCTTCCTGATCACTCAACCTGTTGGTAATGACCAAAATTTCAGGATTGGTGTACTGATCGAAACCCAAGAGTGATTCATATTCCTGTGAATATGAAATCAAACTAACAGACAGCAAAATATAAATTACGGCAATGGTTTTAATGGTATTATACATTCGTTTGGATTAGCAAATTATTAATCAACTGAAATAAAGATCGATAATCCCTAAAATTCACTAATTGATTTTTGATATTTATTCATTAAAAGAATCAGTTTATTAATCATAATTGGCTTTGAGATGACATCGTCACACCCAGCTTCCATAGCCCTATTCACATCTTCCTTTATGGTAAAGGCTGTTTGCGCAATGATAATTGATTCAGGAAAAGCAGCTTTAATGTGTCGTGTAGCATCAATTCCATTCATAACGGGCATGTTCAGGTCCATTAGCACCAGCCACGGCAATTCATGTTCCTTACAATAATCCACAGCTTCTTTGCCATTGTGCGCCCAGACGGGCCTAGCTCCATGTCTTAACAAAACCAATTCCAATAAATGAAAACTATCAATATCATCTTCAACGATGAGAACTGTTTTTCCATTAAAAGATACTTCTCCTTTCGATTTAGAAGGAAATGCATGAGACTCTTCATGAGAAGCATCCGGTATGGTTAAGGTAAACGTTGAACCCACACCTTCTTGCGAGATTAATTTAATATTACCACCCATCAAAACAGCTAGCTTTTTTGCCAGTGACAATCCAAGACCAACTCCATCATATTTTCTGGTATGCGAATCGTCGACCTGACGGAAAGATTCAAAAATCATCTCTTGTTTATCAATCGGAACACCAATTCCTGTATCACTAATATAAAACTGTAGTGTTGGTTTATCATTTTCAAAACCCCGATTAATACCTACTTTAATGGTACCCAATTCAGTAAATTTAAAAGCATTTTTAAGCAAATATTCCCAAATCTGTTGCAAGCGACGCTTATCCGAATAAACCATTAATGGAGTGATGCTTGATAAGTCATCAAAAATAATCTCTAAATTTTCACGCTTAAACAACGATTGCTGTTTCAAGCCAAATTCTTTAACTTTCTCATATACAGGGGTAATATCAAAACTTTCTTTATTAATTTTGACCTCACCGGATTCGATTAATGTTACATCAAATATTTCCTCAACAAGCGACAAAAGATGCTGTCCGCTATCACCAATGATATCTGCAAATTTTTGAAATTCATCCGCATCCATTTCCCGGGTAAGCAAACTTGAGAACCCAATGATTGCGTTCAGAGGAGTCCGAAGTTCATGCGACATAGTGGCTAAAAAAGCTGATTTTAAGCGATCAGATTCCTTGGCCTTATTCAGAGCAACTTTCAGTTCATCCATGGCGAGATAATAATCAGACATGTCACGAGCAAAAGTAGCAACACTCACTACTTTATCCTTATCATATATGGGAGCCATATTGATCCAAAGGGTATGTTCGACTCCTCCAGCAAAAACTACGTTAATCTCAATTTGTGATTTCTGACCGACCAGCACTTTTTGATACTCCTGCGATACATACCCCCTACTTTTTTCAGGGATGAGAAATTCGTAGGACTTTCCAATATATTGCTCAAAAGCATATCCAGTAACCTCTTCAACATGCTGGTTATAAAATACAAAACAACCATTTACATCTGTTATCCAAACCAAATCGTTCGACGTTTCAATTAGCAAACGGTATCGCTCTTCTGATTGTCTCAACTTGGCTTCCATCTGTCGACGATGCGTAATATCATAACTAACACCCACAACTTTTACCGGATTTCCAATGTGATCAGTTACACGAACTGCCTTAGAAATAACGGTATGGCTACCAGTAATTGGATTGTGTATTCGGTGTTCAAGTATAATTTTCTCGCCTGTACTAACTAAGTTTCTTAAATGTCGTTGAGTGGTAATATAGTCTTCCTCGAAAAGATACTTCTTAAGCATCTCAAGGGGAACTTGCGGGGCAGGTTCAATAATACCATACATTGTACCAAATTCTTCATTCCAATTAAATTCATTGGTTTCAAGGTTCCATTCCCAAATACCAAGCTCTACCGCTTTTACAGCCAACTCCAAACGAGTTGTTAAATTGTGGATTTCCTTCTCAGAGGCTTTTTCTTTGGTAATGTCACGATTAAGCGCCACGGTACCAATATTTTGGTTGTTTTTATCCAAAAGCTGTGTCACCGATGTCAAAATAGCAAGTGCAGATCCATCCTTATGATAATGAATAACCTCACCAGTATATTTACCATGTGTCTTAAAATATTTAACCACCTCTTCTCTGGTTTGGCTTGGATATACAGGACTTAGTACTTCGCTATATGATTTACCAATAACTTCCGATTCACTCCAGCCGTATGTTTTTTCGGCTGCATCGTTCCAACTTTTGATAATAAATTGAGTGTCAGCTGAAATAACCGCATCGGAAACACTTTCAAGCACCGTTGCCTGGTAAACAATTTCTGATATCTTTTCTTCAACCAATTTATCCAGCTTAATATTTTCCTGGCGTAGTTTTTCTTCGGCAGTTTTAATCCGCAGCATAACCCTTATCTGAGCAGCTAATTCACCAGGATCAAATGGCTTCGACATAACAGCATCCGCCCCCATTTCCATGCCTTTAATTCGATTTTCAGTTTTACTGCCAATGGCCGACAAAAGAATAACCGGTATATATTTCAACTTACTGTCAGACTTAATCATACGACAAGTTTCAAACCCATCCATTTCAGGCATCATAATATCTAAAAGAATGACATCAGGATTAGATTCTTTTGCAACCTTTATACCATCTTTACCAGATAAAGCAAAATAAAAGTCAGCTCCTTTAAAATAGGAATTCAGTGCTCCTTTAATGGTTATTTGGTTATCTCTTTGATCGTCTATTGATAATAATTTAATCATAAAGTTGGATATTTTGACTGTTGGTAAAAGGTATATAATCAAAATCATAAATCCTGTATTTGGTAGGATTCTTTTGAATTTCAGGCAAATATAACTGATTGAATTCAGCCCTTATTTCGCTCCAAGAAATGGTATCCGACACAAAGCCCAATTGCTTTAACAATAAAAACCGTTGCTGAATAAAGCCGGCAGAATCAAGATCCTGGTTACTAAAGGGAGGTAAATCGGCGTTAGCTAAAAGATCCTTTTTTGCCAATGTTGACAATTGATAATTGGTAAGTTCGACTTCTCCATTACCCAAAAAACGATTGGTTTCGATTAATGACCATTCAACTCCTTTAAGCAGGTTATTTCGACTTGCCTGTAACCAATTGAAAGCCCTCAATTCAGCAGCAACAATTATTTTTACAACTTCAGGGTTTGAATTACAAAACTCGTGAGTAAAAAATAAAAAACCCATTGTGTTGGTCTTGTGAATACTTACCTGTTCACTGTATTTATGAACAGCCATGCTCGGAATTGGTTCCCACGCGGTAAACGCATCTATTTCGCCTTGATGCAATGCTTCAATCATTTGATAAATATTCATTGGGACCAATTCGTAGGATTGGTCATCAATCCCGTGAAGGGACATACTCGACACAAAACCAAAATGAGCATTTGTGCCGTAAGAACAACCTATCCTCTTGTTTTTCAAGTCTTCGATTAAACTATACTTTGCTGAGACAATAGAAGTATACCCTTGTTGAATGGGAGCTACCACTTCCAGTTGCGCATGTTTCATTCCCATTAAAACTGGCATATCGCCTGCTACGCCTCCTTCGAGTTGACCATCCATTATACTCCTCATCATATCAGCTCCCTGAAAAAATGGATGAAAACGCAGCTCAACATTTTGTTTTTCAAGCATTTCCAACAGCACCTGATCGCTACGCATCACTTGGGTAATGACAGATGCCGGAATCCACAAGGGCTGAACTCCAAAGTCAATTACATAAGCACTATCAGAAAAATGATAAGCATATTCATTTACACGATAAGTTGAAGGCTCAATGGTTTCATTGGTCCACTCAGTAAAATTATAAATACGATAATATACGCCCGTCAAACCAAATACAAAAACAAACAACAGCAAGGCCATAACCCACTGTAACACTTTATCTCTTTTTAGATCTACCATTTGCATAATGCATTATGTATTAAACGGAATAGACGATTCACCTTCATCATGATAATTGACAGGTAAACGAACAAAAAAAGTAGTCCCCTTACCCAGCTCACTTTGCACAGAAATAGATCCTTTGAGCAAGATTATAGTTTTATGTGCAATAGCTAAGCCAAGCCCTGTCCCCTCAAAGTTTCTACTAAAGGAACCATCAACCTGTACAAATTCATTGAATATCGCTTTGGTTTGATCCTGCGGAATTCCGATTCCAGTATCCGTAACGGAAACCAAAACATCATCCTTATCAAGGTAAACCTGTATAGACACGGATCCCTTTACAGTGAATTTAATGGCATTACCAATAACGTTTTGAAACACTTGAAACAGTTTTTCCTCATCACTCGTAATAATTGGAATATCACCTTTAGTTTCAAGGGTAAATAACAAACCTTTCTCAACGGCTAAAGCCTGAATATTTGACATGATGTTTTGCAGCAAATCAACCAATGGAAGCGGACGAATAACAGGCATGGCTTTACCAGCTTCGATCCTGCTTAAGTCCATAATATCACTAATTAACCTTAATAATACTTTACCATTACGTTCAATCACTTCCAAATATTCCAGTTCCTCCTGATTTTTTATTTGGTCGAGAATTTGTTTTTTTATAACTCCTGAAAGGGTTAGTATCACATGCAATGGGGTACGCAATTCATGACTCATGTTCGACAAAAATTCGCTTTTCATCCGGTTAATACTTTCCACTTCCTTCTGCTTTATTTCAAGCTGAATATTTCTGCTTTGAAGCTCACTTGATGACTTTTTCAGTTGTTCAGATTGATAAGTAAGCTCCTCCGTTTTTTTCTCTAACTGCTGATTGATATCAAACAAATTATTAGCCATAACCGAAAGCTGGTCAGTAGCTAATGCATTTGCATAACCAATACTAATGGTTGAATAGGTCTGTTCAAGAAGTTCGTTAACACGGTCATTGAACGAAGCATCAGAAAACAGCAAAACAATAGCCAGAAGCTCGTTATCTAAACGAAGAGGCAAAGCCACAAGATCTACAACTGCCGAACTAAGTACATTAGCTCCAATACTCTCATTCAGTAAATCAGATGACATTTCAAAATGTTTGATATTTTGAGCGATCATCCAGTTAAGTTCATCTTGTTTCCACCCTTTTTTGGGGATTTCACCAATTGCTGCTTTGGTCCACTTCTTTTTAATGTAAAACTTATTTATTTGGTTATCAATTTCTTTTGCAAATATAAAAACTCCATCAGCCTTGGATATATCAACCAATGAGGTTACTAAACTATTGAAATAGACGTTCATAGACATAGATCCAACCAATGCCCCGGAAATAGCTGACATGCCTTGTTGTAGCATCAATTGATGTTCAATATAGGCCGACATCTCGTTAAACGAGCGGGCTAAAATTCCTATTTCATCTTTGGATTCCATGTGATTGGGCTTGTAATCACCGCTTTGAATATCCCTTGCATGATCAGTCAACGCAATAATCGGTCTTGAAATTGATTCAGCCACCACAGAAGCCATTGCTACCAAAAGGATAATGGAGAAAATAAGAAGTCCCCCAAAATCCACCAAAAGAAGTCTTACTGACTTGTTTATTTCACTTATATCTTGTTTAACAATTAAGCCCCAGCGTGTATGACGCACAAAAGTATAGGCAGCCAGGACAGGTGAACCCGTATAATCTCGGTCATGAATAACCCCTTCTTCGCCACTTCTGGCAAACATGGCTGGACGTGCACTTATTTTGTACCTTAAGGGGGCTGAAGGAATTTTTTTTAAATCAGTTAAAGCAACTCCATCTTTATCAACTACGATTATTTCCCCAGTATTACCTAATTCGGGCACCCCTTTCAATTTAGTATCAAAAAAAGCTTCTACATTAAGGAAAGCTTGCATAACCGCTATTATTTCAGAAGCTTCGCCTGGCGCATAATGAAAAACGGGAACTGATATGGCCAAAGCCCGATAGTTTTGCATATGGAACACTTCGCTAAAATTGATAACTCCAAAAGTCAAAACTTCTTCAATGGCCTTTTTTCTTTCGGAATTTAGTGAGCCAATCGAATCACCAACAATAATTGTCAGCTGGTTATTATCAAAATCTATAATTTGAATATCCATTATCTCCGGGTAGGTTGAAAGGTAATAATCAATAAGAGAATGCATTGTTTCTTTATTGACTATGGCAATGGAAGATTTCCCCAAATCATATTTGAACTGATAAACAGCATTGACAAGTTTTTGATTCTGCGCAATACTCCGTATTTCCATCGAACGGTTTCCCAACCAATATTCAAGTTGTTCTGCTTTGTTATCACGAATAGACATTAGCTTTTCGTACCCAATTTCTTTGATTACTTTAAGTCGTTGAAGGTAGTTAATAGCAATTCCCAGTAATAAAGGTATTAACCCTAAAACAAGAAACCAAAAAATAAGTTTGGTACGAATACGCTTAAATTGAAAAAATCCGATCATTACACTAAATGAATGCTGCAATATAATTAAAATTGGCAAACAATGAGCACAAACAAATAGGCTAATTTTAACAATTTCGCAAGAGTTAGTATCACCATATACCAGGCTGTATTTGTGATATTTAGCCCTGTATCAAATAAAATTTTTACAGGAATTACATCCCTGGAATTCTAGGAATATTTTTAAGTTTTGAGTGAATATAATAAAACCCCCATGCCTTTTTAAGCCAATGCCCCAGGATGGGCAACAGTAAAATCCTGCCACCTTTGATTGTTCTTGAAATGATGGCAGCACCATCTCCTGAGTCCATTATGCAAATAATGCTCAACTTATCTTGATAGCTTTTTTTGGTTTCTTTACCTGAAAGCATATTATTAAGATTATAAGCTCCTACATCTGCCATTACTTCAGCAATATGACCTTGTTTGGCGACCCAATCGGGGCCGACAATTTCCGCTGAATCACCAATGGCAAAAATATCTGGATAGCCCACAACTTGACAAGAAGACTCGATTTTCAGGAACCCAGCATTATTTAATGGAAGTCCGGAATCAACAAATACAGGATGTCCTGCTCCTCCAGATATAAAGATGGTAAGATCACTCTTTAAAACTGATTCATCTTCAAAAACAATTTTACGATCCTCAAATTGCTTGATCTTTTTCCCAACATGAACCTGGATATGATATCGGTTATAAAAATCGGCTAATCGAGCATAAGGTTTATCGCCCAACTTTTTACCAGGTTCTTTCATGGGAGCAAAAAAATTAATAGTAATGGTATCACGCAGACCTAACTGCTTTATATAATAACTAATATTAAATAACAACTCAAAAGCCGGGCCTCCTCTGATAGCTGTAGCTGTTGGATCAGCTGGGTTTCCTCCAAAACCAATGGAAATCTCTCCTCTCCCCTTCTGTATTATTTTCTGAAGCAAATCGCGAATGGTAACAGCTTCCTGAGGTGCACCACAAATACTATGTACATGCTCAATACCTTGCGAGGATACTTTTGACATCCCTAAGGCAATAAACAGGTAATCGTACGAGACAGTTTGATTTTGCAACTTAACCTGTTTGTCCTTTGGATTCAATTGCTCTACCTCATCAATGATCAATTTAAACCCATGCTTTTGCTGCAATTTTTTTAGCGAGAGCTGAACCTGATCAAAACGTTTTTTTCCGACGGGTATCCAGATAGAAATTGGATATATAAACAAATAATCGCGATTGGACACTAGCGTTACCTCATATCCGTATTGACGCAGCTTTATGGCAACCTCTACTCCGGCGAAGCCGCCGCCAAGCACAAGGATTTTAGGTGTTTTCATTTTATGCTAATTAATTACTTTATGGTGATATATTACACAATTTAGCGCTGATATTCCAAAGTCGTTCTTGAACGCGCACATCATAAGAAATAGCGCCTGATCTGGAAGGTTGATTGTTAAATAAATATTTCCCATTCATCTCACTGCCTGGCTGTTCAACAGCATAAACCAACCGGTTTGCTCCTTGCAACACCGGAGCTCCACCTTTGCCCCACCCTGCATGCAATAATTTAGTTGAAATAACCCCCGGATGTAAACATAAAACTGTCAAATTTGGTTGCTTAATTGATCGATGCAAATAGTAGGTAAACAACACATTACACAATTTTGATAATGCATAGGCTTCGTAACCGTCAAATTTCTTAAGCCCCATCAAGTTATTAAAATCAACGGTCCCTGTTTGTGCCATGGAGCTTACATTGACAATCCGGGCATACTGTTTTATGAGCATATCAGGCAATAACAACCTGGTTAGGCAATATGGAGCTAAATAGTTCACCATAAAGGTTTTTTCGATTGAATTGGGAAGTATAATTCTTTGAGACTCAAAGATTCCTGCATTATTAATCAAAATATCAGGCACTAACTGTTTTTCTTTCAAATAACTAACCATATCAGAAATGCTTTGAAAATCAGTAAAATCTGCTACTGTTGATTCTATATGTTCATTCCCTGTAGATTGTATTATTAAATTTTGATTTTTTTCCACAAGTTGCTTGTTACGCCCGTGTAATATTACCCTATAACCTTTAATTGCCAATATTTCAGCAGCTTTTTGTCCAATTCCATCCGTAGCTCCCGTAACAAGTACAGTTTTCATCCACAATATTTTGAAAATTACCAAACAAAGATAGTAAGTAATCGGGGAAAATTGCTGAAATTTCGATACTGGATTTAGATCAATTCTGGATAAAAGATAAAATACTATATTTGGGCTCTCAAATTAAATGCAAAAGAAATGAAGTTATTAGCAGGTAAAACTGCACTGATCACAGGTGCAGCAAGGGGTATTGGAAAAGCCATTGCCATGAGATTTGCCAAAGAAGGCGCAAACGTTGCTTTCTCTGACCTTAATTATGACGATAACATGAGCGCCACCGAAGCCGAATTAACCACATTGGGCATCAAGGCTAAAGGATATGCATCTAATGCAGCCTCTTTCGAAGACAGTGAAAAACTCATTGATCAGGTTGTCACAGATTTTGGAAGCATCGATATTTTGGTGAATAATGCAGGGATAACACGCGACAATTTACTGATGCGTATGCAGGAAAAAGATTGGGACATGGTATTAACCGTTAACCTGAAATCTGCTTTCAACCTCACCAAAGCGGTTCAAAAAGTAATGATGAAACAACGAAACGGATCAATTATTAATATGAGTTCAGTTGTTGGCGTAAGTGGTAACGCCGGTCAGTCAAATTATGCAGCTTCTAAAGCTGGTATGATTGGCTTTACTAAATCGATTGCTCAAGAACTAGGATCACGTAATATCAGATGCAATGCCATTGCACCTGGTTTCATCGAAACCGAAATGACCCACAAACTCTCAGAAGAGGTGCGCGAAACATGGATAAAATCCATCCCATTGCGTCGTTCAGGAAAGCCGGAAGATGTTGCTGACACAGCCGTTTATTTGGCATCAGATCTATCGGCTTATGTTTCCGGACAAGTAATTAATGTTTGTGGCGGAATGACCACCTAAGATTCAAGAACATAACCTTTTTATGCGTCGGCAATTTGTTGGCGCTTTTTTATTGGGTGCAAGGGGACATTTCTGTACTTTTGCAACAAATAATGCATATGTGGGCAAACGACCTGATTATATCCTATTCGTGGTGGAGTTTATTATTGGTTTTGGTAACAGGATTGCTTTTAGCAGGTCTGTTGTATTTTAAAAATAAGAACAACAAACTTAGCAAACCGCTTACAGCATTTTTATTCATTCTCAGGTTTTTCACAATCAGCCTGATCACTTTTTTGTTGTTATCTCCCTACATTAAAACCCGTGTAAAAAATATTGAAAAGCCTGTCATTATTGTAGGTATAGACAATTCAGCCTCTGTGGTAAGCCAAGTAGATTCTACAGAATATAAAACGATTTTTCAGAAAGACTTAATGGCAACTCTGGAATTTCTCAAAGAAAAATACGAAGTAAAAACTTACTTATTTGGAAAACAGATAGTTCCCGGCAAAACTCCTGATTTTAGTGATGGGAGATCCAACTATGGCGACTTCCTTGCTTTTGTCAATTCAGCCTGGTCAAATGCCAACACAGGTATGCTATTACTCATTGGCGACGGCATATACAATACCGGGTATGACCCTGTATATCAGGCCCAAAGATTAAGCTTTCCTATTATTTCTATTGCAATGGGCGACACGCTACAACAAGTAGATGCTTCTATTCGCGAGGTGAGATTGAACCCCACAGCTTTTCTTGATGACAAGATTCCGGTTGAAATTACTTACGCGACATCAAAACTTAAAAACAAAACCATCCATTTAATGGTAAAAGGCTTTGATAAAACGCTTTTCAGCGAATCCATTTTGATTAAATCTGACAAACAAGTTGCAACCCTCACACTACCGGTAACGGCCATTCGATCGGGAAAGCAACGTTTGGAGATATCTATACAACCTCTTGAAAATGAAAGAAACATCATCAACAACAAACAAAATAAGTACATCGATATATTGGAAACCAAACAAAAAATATTGCTGTTAGCTCATGCGCCTCATCCCGACATTTCAGCTATAAAACACAGTATAAAAACCAACAAAAACTACGAGTTGACTGTATCAATGATTAATGACTTTTCAGATAATATTGAGGACTTTGACCTGGTAATTCTACATCAGATTCCAGGACTTAAGAATCGCGATTCAAATATAATTAAGCTGATAAAAGAAAACAAAACTCCAACCTTGTCTATTGTTGGCGACCAAAGTGCATTAGAGGAATTCAACCTCTTGTTTACAGGGGTGAATATATCTACGGCTTCATCACGAAAAGAGGAGGCAACAGCCATAATAAATCCCTTGTTTAATTTGTTTAAGATAAGTTCTTCCGACAAGGAATTATTGCAGAAATTACCACCGTTAACTGTCCCTTTAGGAAGTTATCAAACCAATCCGGGTGCTACCGTTTTTAGCACACAAAAAATCCAAGGTTTTAAAAGTGATTTACCTCTTGTATTATTCTATGAAAATACTGATCAAAAATCGGGAGCTATACTGGGTGAAGGTTTGTGGAGATGGCGCATTCACACGTTTATTCAAACCGATGAATTTCTGTCATTTGATACCTTTATACTGAAAAGCATCCAATATTTAATAAACAGAAATAGTCAGCGTCCATTCCAGATTTTTGCTAAAGATGAATACGAAATTTTTGATCCGGTTATACTCAGTGCAGAATATTTAAATGCAAGCCGTGAGCTGATAAATACAACCGAAATCCCACTCACACTCAGCAATGAGCAAGGAGAGCTATTTCAATTTGTATTCAGCAAAACAAGCAATGCCTACACCTTAAATTTAGGACTACTTCCAGAAGGCATATACAGATACAGCTCCATTGTTGATTATCAAGGAAAAAAACTAACAGAAAGTGGTGAATTTATTGTGGCTGGTGTTTCGCTTGAATCTAAAGATATTAAAGCCAATCATCAACTGTTGTTTAAGCTAGCTGAAATGAGTGGAGGTAGTGTTTTATACCCAGAACAAATGAGTGAAATCAAAAACACTTTTGATGCTTTGCAATTAAAGAACCGAATTGAATACGACATCAAACTCTTCGAATTGGGCACACTACCCTTCATTTTAATTATTATCCTAGTGATGCTTTCGCTGGAATGGTTTTTAAGAAAATATTTTGGAACTTATTAATCCCTTATTATATGGAATCGTTTATTTACACCGTTCTATTGATATTTTTAGTTACAGGATTTATACTTGACAGCGGATTAGAATGGCTTAATATCCGAAATTTAAAACCGACACTACCTGAAATCATGAAGCCCTTCTATAATGAGAATAAGTATCGGAAATCAGTCAATTACGAAAAAACAAACACAACCTTTTCATTTTTCAGTCACAGTTTTTCATTTATTCTGATCATGGCTATGTTGCTTTTGGGAGGATTTTCTCTTCTCGACCAATGGGTTACATCCATAACAGCATCAGTTTATGGACGGAGTGCACTATTTTTTGGTGTACTGTTTTTGGTCTCAGATCTCTTATCCATTCCCTTCCAATATTACCACACCTTTGTTATTGAAGAAAAATTCGGGTTCAACAAAAGCTCGTTAAAAACATTTGTTTTTGATAAACTTAAGGGGTGGGTCATCACTGCCATGATTGGAGGTGGATTGCTGATGTTTTTATTGTGGGCATTCATGGCTACAGGAATTTGGTTTTTCCTCATTTTTATGGCAGGAATAACTATATTTTCAATCACTATTACCTTATTTTATACCAAGTTAATTGTTCCAATATTTAACAAAATCACACCGTTACCTCAGGGTGAACTAGCAGAAGCCATCAGAGACTTTGCGCTTCAACATCAGTTTTCAGTAAAAGAAGTAAGTGTTATTGATGGATCAAAACGAAGCACCAAAGCCAACGCTTATTTTAGCGGATTTGGCTCCAGAAAACGCATTATTCTATATGACACTTTGATTACCGACCTATCTGTAGACGAAATTGTTGCGGTTTTGGCGCATGAAATGGGACACTCAAAAAATAGACATGTATTGAAAGGAATGGCGTTATCCTTGTTACAAACGGGAATTATGGTAGCCTTACTAGCATGGGCATTGAGGTTACCTGAACTCTCGCATGCCCTTGGAATAAACGAATCGCAGATTTACATTAACCTACTCGTTTTCGGACTATTGTATACACCAGTTGCTGAATTACTTGGAATGATATCTAATTTATTTAGTCGGAAATTTGAATATGAGGCAGATGAATACGTTACAAGGGCAGGCATCGGTCCGTCACTTATCAATGCACTCATTCAGCTTAGTATCAATAATTTAAATAATCTACAACCTCATCCTTGGTATGTTTTTGTCCACTTTTCACATCCAACCCTACTGCAGCGAATGAATGCCATTAAAACTTCTTCTTATAAAAACTAAAAATTTTAGGAATGGTTTTTAGGATAATTTTTAAATCCGACCAAGGTCCGGAAATCATGGAATACTGGTTATCCAGCCTTATTCGCTCTTCAGCCTCCAAATAACTTTCGTCACCTACCTGCCATAGTCCAGTAATCCCAGCGGGAGCCAGAAACCGGTACGACCATTCATCGGTAGTTAGTTTTTCTGCTTCATATACCGGAAGCGGTCGATTTCCAACAATGGACATATCACCCTTTAGAACATTATAAAACTGAGGAAACTCATCCAAATGCATATTGCGAATAATGCGTCCTACGCGGGTAATTCGTGGATCATTTTCAACTTTAAAAAAGGCAGAATGTAGCAATTGATCACGTTTATTGCGTAAATATTGTCGTTCACAAATCTCGATACCATCAATAAATAAAATGGGAGAACAAGGATCTCCATCAGGTACACAATCAGGGCACTTTGAAATGGATGAAAAAGAGCCGTCACTTTTTTTGTGCGAGATTAGGTACTGATTCATATCAGAAAGTTGAGAACGCTGTTGATCAGCACCCTCTACCATGGTTCTGAATTTATAAAAGTCAAAAGAATCATATCCAGTGCCAACACGTTCAGAAATATAAAATAAAGGTCCTTTACTATCAAGCTTTATAGCAATGGCTATAAGCAGCCCAAATGGGAAAAATAAAATCAGTGCAAAAAGTGAAAAAACGACATCAAAAATGCGTTTACCCATTCCGATACGGCAAGTCTGAAAATTAATTTCAGGATATATAGACTTTCTATTCAAATTAACTTATTGATTTATTGGTAAAAAGCATTTATCACGAACCCTTTTCTTTCGAGTTTTTGGGCGTTTCGGCGGATAAAAGTAATTATTTCCTCAATGGAAACCGAATATGTAACACCATAATTAATCATCTTTACTTTTTCCATATACAACTCCCCAACATAAGGCTGGTTACTGATTGGCAATTTCCCTGCTTCTGCTTCAGGTTGTATCATCAATAAATCAAAGGCTGAAGTGGCCGATGCCATCCCAACCCATTCAAGATTTGGAACTCCATCTTTGATAGCAAATACCGGACTTCCACTAATCCCCCGATTAAAAAGTGCATCTGTTAAAAACTGTCCTCCGGCATTTTTTTTTGGATTACTAACCAATGCCCGAGTTACCATTAAATTACCCAGCGGATAACCCACAATATAAACCACAGATCCCCATTCAAATAGTGATGTTTTACCAATAGGATATTGCAATACTTTAATCACTTGGTTTGTCTGCTTGATGCGCTTTGAGAGTAAAGCAATATCCCTTTCCTTATCCATTGCAACAATCTCAACCGACTCTCCTTCAGGCAACTCTACCACAAACAACTGTAGCTTAATTAGGATTGAAACTGATGACAAAATTCCAGATTGGGATTCACTCCATGAAAATACCGTATCTGGAAAGTCAACTACATGGGCACAGGTAAGTAATCCTACCAAGTCGTTCTGATGATACACAACGGTTGCAGTTCCAGAAACTGATTCATTGGTAATTAATTTTCTATTGTGCATCGCCGAAAGAAAATCTTTTGTTAAAATGTTGGGAGTGACCTGTTCATCATCATCAAAAGCATAGCTAGCGTAAAACGCCAGACAATCGAGCTTTTTAACTGATCCCGAAATATTATCCAGGCTTTCAGAAATACTGACCGCAGGAAACTCGCTATCGTATCTACCATTGGCCAAATCGCTCTTAAATGAAACTGATTTATTAGAAGTACACCCAATGTGCAATAAGACAATTGTGGCAATAATGGCAAAAAATTGTAATCTCATGTTCTGTATAATTTAAATCCCATTAATTTAACACATCTAATTCTATTACAATATTAGATAAAAAAACCTGTTTTTCAGATATTTTGTACATTTGCCGCGCGAAATAATTAAAATCGACTGGAATAGCCAGGAGCTTTGAGTGTAAGAACTTCGACTGATTTCTGGTCGACACGGCAATCTCCGGTCATAAAACATTTAGATATGAAAATTGGTAACGACAAAGTAGTTACATTGACTTACACATTGAGAGCAGACAATGAAAATGGTGAAATTATTCAGAAAGTTGATAATGACAGACCTTTTGTTCACATGTTTGGTAACGGAACCCTTCTACCTGCTTTCGAGGAAAATTTAAGTGGCCTTGCCGTTGGCGACAAGTTTGGTTTCCCATTGACTCCTGATCAGGGATATGGTGTAGTTTCTGATGAAGCGATCATCGATTTGGAAAAGGAAATTTTCGTCATGGACGGAAAATTTAACGAAGAATTAGTTGCAGTGGGCAAAGTGTTAACTATGCAAGACCAAAATGGCAATCCACTAGAAGGCCTTATTCTTGAGGTTGGTGAAAAAACAGTTAAAATGGATTTTAATCATCCGTTAGCAGGAAAAAACCTTCACTTCTCTGGCGAAGTACTCGAGGTGCGTGAGGCTTCTGAAGAAGAAAAAGATCACGGACATGTTCATGGTCCTGAAGGGCATCACGGACACTAGTCAGATAACCTATTTATATAAGAGAAAAACCGTGGGCTTCTTGTGGAGTTCCGGTTTTTCTTTTTTCCAGCCCTGAATACTTTTCGTAACAACCTGCTCTGTATCAAGCGTTAAATTAGTGGCCAAACACATCTTTGTAGAAGGTTGACAGGTACTTACTAGTAAATCAAACATGGGATTATTCCTGTAGGGAGTCTCAATAAAGATCTGAGTTTGATCGGACTTGTAGACCTGATTTTCCATTTCTTTAATTTTCTTCTGCAAAGCAGCTTTATCGATGGGGAGGTATCCATGAAATACAAAATGTTGCCCGTTAAATCCTGAAGCCATCAAAGCAAGCAAAATACTATTGGGCCCAATCAACGAAACCACCTGATATCCCGACTCTTGTGCCATGGCCACTACTTTTGCTCCCGGATCAGCCACACAAGGAGTCCCGGCTTCTGATAACAACCCAATAGATCCCCCTGACTTTAGTGATTTGAGATAGGTACTAACCTCTGCACTTTTAGTGTGCTTATTCAACTCATGAAAAACAAGTTGATCGATGGGAATGGGATGATTTAGAAAACTCAGAAACCTTCGGGCCGTCCTCACTTGTTCTACTACAAACTCACGTAATCCATATATTACCTCGATATTATATTGAGGTAATACTTTAGTGGATGTCTCAAAATCGCCCAATGTTGTGGGAATTAAAATGAGTTTTCCTTTAGCTATTTTTGTTTCTGACATCATCTATGCTACATTTTATTTAAATGGGAGTTTAGCCAAATCGACATTCCCTCCGGAGAGAATAATACCGATATTGAGCTTATTTGCTTCAATTTTTCCTTCTAAAAGTGCCGCCAAAGGCACTGCTGAGGAAGGTTCCACTACAATTTTCATTCGTTCGTAAATCAATCTCATGGCTGCGACAATCCCTTCTTCGCTAACAGTAACAATTTGACTGACATACTTTTGTATAATCGGAAAATTTCGAACGCCTAAAGAAGTTAACAATCCGTCGGCCATTGTCTTTGGCTTAACACTGGGAATTATAGATCCAGTTTTAAATGAGCGATAAGCGTCATCGGCACCAGCAGGCTCACAGGCAATCACTTTGGTGTTGGGAGAGAAATAAGCTGAGGACAGAGCTGTTCCACTCAACAAACCACCTCCACCTACCGGACAAAGAATAAGGTCCAGTTCCGGTGATTGTTCGAGCAATTCTGCGGCAGCCGTTGCCTGACCAGTAATTACCTGATAATTATCGTAAGGATGGATTTCGGTCGCCTGTGTTGAATTTATCACCTGGGCTAAGGTGGATTCACGCGCGGCCAGTGTTGGCTCACAAAAAGTAATCTTGCCACCATACGCCCTCACAGCAGCAATTTTTACCTGAGGTGAATTATCAGGCATAACTACATAAGCAGGAACATTAAACAACTGTGCGGCACGGGCAAGGGCTTGAGCATGGTTCCCTGACGAGTGCGTAGCGACACCTTTATGGCGTTCCTCCGGACTCAGCATTAATAGTGAGTTTACCGCTCCCCTGCTCTTAAAAGCACCAGCCTTTTGAAAGTTTTCGCACTTAAAAAACAGATGGTTATCAATCCATTGATCGATCAACATACTCGTTAAAACCGGTGTACGATGCACATACGGTTCAATGCGCTTTCTGGCCTCCAAAATCTGTTGCGAACCAGGCGTCAAATATTGCATATTACTTGATTTGGTCAATGATTTTATCGGTAACCTCTTCTAAAATTGAATATACCGATTCACAATCTTCAATGCCACTATAAATTGGGTCGGGAACAATCTGATTCTTGCCCGGATGAATAACATTCATCAGGTAGTCGACCTTTGATTTTTCTGCTTTGGTACGTGCCAACTCCAATACATCATGGTAACTTAACTCGTCCATGACATAAATTCTATCAAACCTAACAAAATCTTGTTTAGCAAACAATCGGGCTTTCCCATCCAATTCCAAACCGTATTTTTTGCCCACTTCTCTGGCTTTACTATGAGGAGGTTCATTGATATGAAAAGTTTCGAAACCGGCCGAATCAATTTCGCCATTGAGGCGATGATCGGCATACTTCTTCTTTAATAGAGCCTCTGCCATAGGTGAACGGCAAAGGTTTCCCCTGCAAACAAATAAAATATTCATGATGCGATATGATTATGTGAGATAATCTGTAAAGGTACAATAATCATTCAGGAAATTCAATAGGACCAGCGCATTACAAGCGTTAAATTTTAAGCTTTTTGTCGATATCCTCTACATAAATCTTAAACTGCTTATCGGTTTCAACCAAATTATGGATAGTACGACAAGCATGCAGTACGGTTGCATGGTCTTTATTACCACAATGTAATCCTATGGTGGCAAGCGAATTCTTGGTGTGCTTTTTCGAAAAATACATAGCCAACTGACGGGCCTGTACAATTTCTCTTTTTCTTGTTTTTGAATTTATGGTTTCGAGCGCAATACTAAAATAGTCACAAACTACCTTTTGAATAAAATCGATGGAGATTTCCCGGTTAGTACTCTTAACAAAAGTATCAATCATTTGTTTGGCGAGCTCCAGGGTAATGTCTTTCTTATTTAATGTGGATTGAGCCAAAATAGATATTAGTGCTCCTTCCATTTCACGAATACTGGTGGTAATGCTGTATGCGATATATTCAATAACCTCATAAGGCATCTGAATCCCATCTTTGTACAGTTTCTTTTGCAGAATCGCTATGCGGGTTTCCAAATCCGGCATTTGCAAATCAGCTGCCAATCCCCATTTAAAGCGAGAAAGCAATCTGGGTTCTAAGCCTTTTAGTTCAACCGGTGGTTTATCAGATGTAAGAACAATCTGTTTATTATTCTGATGTAAATGATTGAAAATATGAAAGAAGACATCCTGCGTTTTTTCTTTGTTGGCCAAAAACTCAATGTCATCCATAATGAGCACATCGATCATTTGATAAAAATGGACAAAATCGTTTTGATTGTTATTGCGAACCGAGTCGATGTACTGATTGATAAACTGATCGGTTTTAACGTATAATACAGTCTTGTTGGGGTGATTCTGTTTAACCTGCAGTCCGATGGCTTGAGCCAGATGGGTTTTACCCAAACCAACCTGGCTATATATAAGTAGTGGATTAAAGGCCGTTTTTCCAGGATTTTCGGCTATGGCCCAGCCGGCAGAACGAGCAAGTCGATTACAATCGCCTTCAACATAATTGTCAAATGACAGACCGTCGACCAATTGCGACTCCACCTTAATTTTTTTAAGCCCGGGAATGATAAAAGGATTAGGAATGTCGCGCGATTTCCCTTTGTTAAGATCAAGTGGCATCGAGACAGATTTATTGGAAGTATCTTTTTTATTGGCAGTGGGGTAATTAACAGAGTAAGGTTTTTTATTATCGTAGTTGCTATCCATAATCACACTGTACTCCAAACGTCCGGAGGACCCCAGTTCTTTACGGATGATTTTCTTGAGTAAATCAATGTAGTGCTCTTCGAGCCATTCATAAAAAAACTGGCTTGGAACTTGAATCGTTAAAATGTCATTCTCGAGCTTTACTGGAACTATTGGCTCAAACCAAGTTTTATAATTTGGTAACGGAACGTTATCTTTTATAACAGACAAACACCGCGACCACAACTCTTCACATTTTCTCTTCATAATACTGTAAACAATAACAAATTTGCGACAATAATAATTTCAAAATCCCTTAAAATCCTTTGTACCAGATACACAATTGCACGAACGCCTGCCCTCAATTGAATTAACAAAAGTGACTCAAAATTAGTTTAAAAAAAACATTAAATATCATTGACACAAAAGAAATATTGTTGTATATAAGGGTTTTAGGAGTATTAACTGAATAATCTGTATTACAACTCTTTAACGAGTACTTCATACCATAACCCCACCCTAGATAAAAATTTTTCTTGTTGACTTTTTTTTACTTCAACATCCAGTTTACAGTCGAGCTCAAATTGCTGTTTGAGCACTTTTAAATCCTCTTCTTTTATCATGCGCATCACCTGATCAACCATTGGGTATTCACAGGTAATACGAAACTTTCCGGTGATATATCTGGTCTCAAATTTGGACATTTCGAGTGCTTCGCGAGCCGCTGTTTTGTATGCAGTAACCAATCCACTCACTCCTAATTTTGTTCCACCGAAGTAACGAACCACCACAACCAAAACATGAAACATTTCATAAGAGAAGATTTGGTTTAAGATGGGTTTGCCTGCGCTTCCGGATGGCTCACCATCATCATTGCTCCGAAACTGATCTCCATCCAAACCCAACCGATAGGCATAACAATGATGTCGAGCATCATAAAACCGCTTTTTTATTTCGATTAGTCGTTGCTTTACCTCCTCTTCGTCCTGCACAAAAACAGCCAGAGAAATGAACTTGCTCCCCTTCTCCTTATATAATCCTTCTCCACTTTGTTTAATTGTAAGATATTGATCTGTTTTTTCCATGAAAATACAATCTGTAATACTACGCGTTGAATATTGTTTCAAATGATTTGAGTCAACAAAAATAAAGGATATAAAACAGGTATCCCAGCAATTACCTTAAAGCTTTCACATTTGTTAGAAAATCAATTATAATTTCACCTACTAATCTGTAATATATATGTAGCTTTGTCACCGAAGCGCTTTTGAATTAACTATTTTTACGCCATGAATATCAAGACCTTAACATTACTCCTTTTTATATTTGCATCCACTTTACTCAACGCACAGGTATTGCGTTCTCCAGATTTATATTATGGTCGCTACGAAGGAAATATAGACGAGAATATTCCGGTAACGGCAAACATCATGCGCGCCTTTGGTCAGGTAACAGGGAGTTATCATGTAACACCATCGGATCTGACTGAAAGTGAAAGCATGTCCAGAAAAAAAGTTTTATCCGGTCAAATCTCCGGAGACTCAGTTTCGATGAAAGAATTTGGCAGAAAATCAGAAGTAATTGAAGGCTCCTTGTCATCAACCCAAATGAATGGGTATTGGATGCTTTCAGCTAATCAGCCTAAAGCCTTTAGTTTAGAAGCCAGCTACCCTATTGGAAGTCTACCTTTTGAAGTCAGTTATTTAAGGTCAGAACTCAATCTTGCACCTGAAAAAGCCGATTCTCCTACAGCATCTATCGAGCTCACCCTCGTATATCCTGAAAATAACAACTTAAATGAAGGTGTGTTCGACTCTATTTCACATCATATCAATAGTGGTTTTTTTGGTGAGGGAGTCACCCCATCGCATCCCGACTCACTTCTATTAAATTACGAAAGAGAATATTATGAAAATTACAAAAAGCAAAACCAACAATGGCTTGAAACAGGCGGACATTCATTTAGCTGGGAAAAAGTGATTTCCATGAACATCTCTTACAATTCAAATCATCTCCTTTGTCTCGAATTTGAACGGTATGCTTATTCAGGAGGAGCCCATGGAATGAGCAATATTGCCTATCAGCTGATCAATCTTCATGATGGTTCGTTACTTAAGTTTGAAGATATTTTTATTCACGGAAGTGACTCCATTCTTACATCTTTGCTTACACGACAATTGAAAGAAGATCGTAGTATTCCGATAGATTCAACATTGAAAAGCGGTGGATTTTTCGTTGATTCAATTGTCCCCAACCACAATATTTTCCTCGAACAATCAGGCATTGGCTTTACCTATAATCCATACGAAATTGCTCCCTACAGTTTTGGATCCACCACCTTGTTTTTGAATTTCAATCAGTTAATTGGGATTCTCAAGCCAAGTACACCCGTTTTTATTTTGGCCAATTCGCTAAACTAGCGGATCTGGCTTATTGGCCATACCCCTGTTTAAAAAGGAGTTAAACGGAATCATTGCTTCAAAAACAATGGCCGCATCATCAACAAATGTATTGGATTCAACTTGACTATCGTTTATTGCATGGACAAGTGTAAAATCTTTGAATTTCAAGTATTCTATTCCTACGAATTCTTTCGGAAAACCAATAGGTGGTCGTTTTAATTTGTCGCCATGAATGAATCCAAATAACGATTTAAAAGAAACGTCTTCAATAATCGATTCAAATTCTGATAAATTGAAATAAATTTCATTGCGAATGGCTTTCAGATTTTCTGATTCTGGTCGAAAAACTCCTCCGGCCAAGAAACTATTCCCAGGTTCTACATGCAAATAATATCCTCCCAACGGTGACTTTCGCCCTCCCAGCGCCAAATAAGCCCCAAAATGAGTTTTATAAGGAAGCTTTTCCTTACTGAAACGAACATCACGATATATCCTGAATACAAGATCTTTGGCTTTTAACGCCAGGTATTCGGGCTGATTTACTCCCAACTTCAAAAGAAGTTGTTCAACAATTGTAATAAACTGATTCCGAGCTTTTTCATAAACCGGCTTATTTTCAGCAAACCACTCCCTATTGTTATTCCGATTTAAGTCGGAAAGAAATTGCAATACTTTTTGATCCATGTCTTTGTGAAATAAAAAAAATTGTATTTTTAAGGTGCTAAAGTTAAAAGAAAATCTTTTCCCGATTTCATTAAGTTAAAACCCAGCTTATGAAAAAGCACACAACGTTATTTACTTCTCTTATGGTGATGTTGCTATTCACCCCAAGCCTTTGTTTTTCAACAGGAAACAATCTATCAACCGGAGCAAGAAGTGCCGGAATGGGGCATTGTTCGGTAGCAATGCACGACATCTGGAGCATCACCAACAACCAGGCAGGCATGGCCTTAATCGATCAGTTCACCGCAGCAATTGCCTATGAAAGCCGTTTTAGGCTTAACGAACTGAGCACAAAAAGCCTTGGACTAGTTGCCCCAACCAAATACGGCGTACTCGGCATTTCATACCAACATCAGGGCTTCGATCTTTACAGCGAACAAAAAGTGGGCCTTGCTTATGCAAAATCCTTTGGTCAATACCTGCGCATTGGTCTTCAATTGGACTACCTACAAACCAAACTGGGTGAAGGATATGGCCAAAAAAACAATGTTACCTTTGAATTGGGAATACAAAGTGACATTACTGAAAGCGTGACCATTGGGATTTGGACATTCAATCCGGTTAGGGTTAAGCTTGCCGATGACAACAATGAAAAAATTCAGGCCATCTATCGATTTGGCTTATGCTGGCAGTTATCCGATGAATTCATTGCCACCGTCGAAGTAGAAAAGAACACCCAATTCAGACCTATAACTACGCGGCTTGGGATGGAATACAACATTCACAATCAGTTTTTTATTCGCACAGGTACAAGCACCCGAGACGACATCTTCACTCTTGGATTTGGATTTAACTCCAGTTTTTTTCGGTTTGATATCGCTGCCTGTATGAATGATATACTGGGATTCTCTCCACAAGCCTCATTACAAATTCAGTTTTAGTCATGACGTGCTTTGCCCATTCAAAAAAGCTGTTCCTCCGAAACCTCCTCTTTATATTGCTGATGTTTCTCATGGGTTCCCTCCTGCAGGGACAGCAATCAGATTCCACGCAAGTGACCAACATTTCCTTCATTACAGATCAACTGGAAAATCTGGCTGAAAGAACTGACCTCGACCTCGATTTCAGCGATTTGCTGGAGGATTATTTGTATTACGCTAAAAATCCCATTAACCTTAATGGGCCACATCTCCAAGAACTTCGCTCACTTTATTTGATCAACGACATTCAGCTAAACAACTTAAAAACCACGCTTCGTGAGTTCGGCCCCCTGGGAAGCATTTATGAACTACAGAATATTCCGGGCTTTGACGAGGAAACCATCAACAATATGCTACCTTTTGTGAAGGTAGGCCCAATGGGTAGTTCTACCAAATTTAACATCAAAGATGCTTTTAAATACGGAAGGCATCAAATCCTACTCCGGTATGAACAAGTACTGGAAAAACGAGCGGGATACGCGATCCCCATCGATTCTGCCATTAATTTTCCTGGCTCTGCTTATCTGGGATCACCTCAGAAATACTACGCCCGCTATGCCTTCAACTTTAAAAACAACCTGAGGTTCGGGTTTACTTTAGACAAAGATCCAGGAGAGTTGATGAGCAAAAATAACCTTTCCGATACCATTAAGCAGCTGATTGGAAACAAAGTAACCCCGGTATTCGATTTTGCATCTGTTTTTGCCTATGCTGAAACAGATGGATTTGTAAAACAGCTCGCTTTGGGCGACTACCATCTTGAATTTGGTCAGGGACTCACTTTATGGAGTGGATTGGCGTTTGGGAAGTCATCCGAAGCCATTCAAATCAGAAAATATGGCAGGGGCATTCGTCCCAATACCTCGGCCAATGAAAACCGGTTTTTCCGGGGAGCGGCCCTCACCGTTGGTTCTGGTGATTTTCGTTTGACTACCTTTTATTCATCTAACAAGGTGGATAGCAACATCGAACGCAACGTAGTAGACCAGGATGAAGGAGTGACATCCATTATTGAAACGGGTTTACATCGAACGATCAATGAGTTGCTCGACAAACGCTCACTTCACATTACAGCCTTTGGCGCACATGCCGCCTACCAGGCCAATATCATTCAAATAGGGCTAACGGCTTATCAAACGAATTTAGGAACACCCATCACCACCTCATCTGAGGTATACAAAAGCTTCAACTTTACCGGAAATCAACTTTCAAACTACGGAGCCGATTTCGGAATCAACCTAAACAAAGTCAACATATTTGGAGAATTTTCATTGTCGTCAAATGGTGGAAAAGCAGGGTTGGCCGGCATCAATACCTTTTTATCAGATCGGCTTCTGTTTACCTTGTTTTACCACAATTATGGATTAAACTACCAAAACCTGTACAATAACCCATTCTACGAAAGTAGCGCCATCGCCAATGAACAAGGAATCTATTTTGGATTTAAAGCACTCATTTCCAAGAATCTCAACCTATCCTGTTATATAGATCATTTTAGATTCCCATGGATAAAATACCGCGTTGACGCACCCTCTCAGGGATGGGACTATCTCGCTCAGCTAACCTATACACCTACAAAAAAAGTAATGGCCTATGCCCGTTTGCGATTTAAACAAAAACAGGAAAACTACAGCCTACCATACGAATATACCAAACTGATTCAGGAGGTGAAAAGAAATGAATTCAGGTTTTTTGTGTCGTATGAAATTTGGCCGGAAATTGTGTTAAAAAACCGCTTGGACATTGTTTATTTTCGTAACAATTCTGAACCAGCTGAACATGGATATTTGATGTATCAGGATATTCTTTACCGACCAGAGCAATTTCCGGTGGAACTTACGTTTAGGTATGCACTGTTTGGCACAGATGGTTACGATTCACGCATCTACACCTACGAAAATGACGTACTATACGCTTTTAGTGTGCCTTCATATTTCGGAGATGGTCAAAGAGTTTATTTATTGGCCAAATGGAAATTATCATCCCGAATCAACTTTTGGCTGCGCGTGGCACGTACAACCTATTTTCATCAAAATAGCATCGGCTCAGGAGCAGATGAAATCAATGGAAATCATAAAACAGAAGTGAAAGCTGAAGTAAAGATAAAGCTATAAAATAATGGGTTGCCCTTGGGGATTTACAGGAATAAGCCATTAAAATAACTTCTGCCGTTTAAAAAAGTAGGGAATAAGAATTCCTTCAATACCCTGATTAATATCGGCTTCCACGTATTCAATCCCATAAGCACCGCAGCGCTGTTCCAATTGAATGCGCAAATCCCGAACGATTTTTTGAAATTTCTCTTTAATTTCCATTGGATTTAACTTAATCACCTCGTTGGTTTCCATGTCGACAAATCGATAGGGACGGTGTTCAAAATCCAAATTCTCTTCCAGTTTTTTATCCTTAACATGGAATAAGATTACCTCATGCTTGTCATGCTTTAAATGCTGAAGTGCTGCAAAATGATCGTCTAAACTATGGTGATCGTCCATCATATCGCTAAAAATTATCACCAAAGAACGTTGATGTATCATTTCAGATATTCGATGAAGTGAGAATGAAACATTCGTCCCCTCCCCCATTGTTTGCTTCGCATTTAAAAGTTTTTCCAATTCAGAAAACAAATACCGATGATGTACAACACTCGATCGTGCTTCAGTATGCACATCCAATTGATTCGAAAAACAGGTGAGCGCAACAGCATCGCGTTGTTTTTTCATTAAGGTGGCTAAAGCCGCAGCAGCATACACTGAAAAAACCATTTTATTGGGATGATCCGGATCAGCTTGTTTTATTTGAGGAAAATACATCGACGACGATCGGTCGATTACCAAATGACAACGCAAGTTAGTTTCCTCTTCGAAACGCTTTACAAAAAGCTTATCGGTTTTACCGAAAAGTTTCCAGTCGATAAACTTGGTTGATTCACCGGCATTATATTGACGATGCTCAGCAAACTCCACCGAAAAGCCGTGAAACGGGCTCTTATGCAACCCAGTAATAAAACCCTCAACGGCCTGATTGGCTATTAGTTCCAATGAGTTAAATGGTTCTACACGCGTATATTGAATTTGTTTCTCCAGTGGGATAATATTTGAATAAACACCAAAAGGCTGCTAAAAACAGCCTTCTGTGTTATATGTAAATAAAGGCTAAAGTAACGCTTCTAATTTCGATACAAGAACCTGTTTCGGAACAGCACCAACCTGTTTGTCAACAACTTCACCATTTTTAAAAAACAAAATAGTGGGGATATTGCGGATACCATATTTACGGGCGACCTCAGGATTATGGTCAACATCTAATTTACCCACAACTGCAGTTTCTGCGAATTCTTCACCAATTTCTTCAACAACAGGGCCAACAATGCGACAAGGTCCACACCAAACAGCCCAGAAATCAACGATAACGGGTTTGTCAGATTTGATTACAAGGGATTCAAATGTAGCGTCAGTTAATTCCAATGCCATGATTCTAGTTTTTATATTAATAATTAAAAGAGTGCAAAAATAAAGAGAAAAACTTCTCTAATCTGAAAATCATTGTTAATTTTTTACTGAACTGAAAATGAGATATCACCATCATCTGCCAAAGCATTCACAAAAGCTTCGGGATCAACTTTGGTATTGCCCGATTTCAGCACCATATGAATGGATTCTTCTCGCTCCACAATGTTGATTTTTAAGGGGCAAGTTCCGGGAGATTGCTGAATATAACTGTCCAACTGTTCCAACCATGCATCAGTTAATTCTTCCACCTGAAGATTTACTGTCACAGAAGTGACCAGTTTCGACATGGCTTCATTCAGTAAACCAATATCTGAGATTCTAATTTCCAATGAACCGGGCTGAAACCGACGCTCTTCCACCTTGGCCGTAACAAAAAGATTACTTCCTTCTTCAAGAATGTATTTACGTTTAAGATACTCTTCGCTGAAAAGCGTAAAAGAATGGTCACCACTAAAATCCTCCAAAACAAACTGGCCAAATTTAGACCCTTTTTTGGTGGTTCGTTCCGTTACTGCAGTCAACATCCCTGCAAAGGTTACCTGCTGCCCAACCAACGACATCATGTTGTTTTTCAAGTAATCAAGGGTAGTATTACAATAGCGTTTCATAGTAATTGCATAGGGGTCTAATGGGTGTCCCGATATATAAAACCCGGTAACCTCTTTTTCAAAAAACAGCTGCTGAGGAACAGTCCATGGATTGCAGGCTGGCAACTCAGGATCCTGAATAGCCAAATCTTCCATATCCCCAAACAAGCTAACCTGTTGCGACTGCTTTTGCTCTTGGTATGAAGCACCATGCCGGGTAATCTTTTCAATAAAAATACCTGCGTTTTCATTATCCTTATAGAAATACTGAGCCCGATGTGTTCCTTCGAATCCATCAAAAGCACCAGCCTTGGCAAGGGCCTCAAAGCTTCTTTTATTTACCGATTTAAGATTCACCCGTTTAGCGAAATCAAACACATTCAAATAAGGCCCATTTTTTTCTCTTTCTTCGATCAACTGTTCTACAGCAGAAGCACCGACACCTTTAATAGCTCCTAACCCAAATCGGATTACACCGTCTTTCGTAACCGTAAAATCCAATGCACTTTCATTCACATCCGGGCGAAGCACCGCAATTCCCATTCGCTTGGTCTCGCTAATCAGATGCGTTATCTTTTTGATATCATTCAGGTTACGGCTTAAGTTAGCCGCCATGAATTCAGGTTTGTAATTGGCCTTGAGGTAAGCCGTTTGGTAAGCCAAGTAGGCATAACAGGTTGCATGGGATTTGTTAAACGCATATTTGGCAAAAGCCTCCCAGTCTTTCCAGACCTTCTCTACTTTCTCGATGGGTAGATTATTTTTCTGACAGCCTTCAATAAAAAGCGTTTTCAGCTTTTCCATCTCCTCTATCTTCTTCTTTCCCATAGCCTTACGCAGACTATCCGACTGTCCACGGGTAAATCCGCCTAATTTGCGCGACAAAAGCATCACCTGTTCTTGATACACCGTAATCCCGTAGGTCTCTTCGAGATACTCAGCCATTTCAGGAACGTCATATTCAATTTTTTCACGACCATGTTTACGATCGATGAAATTGGGGATATATTCCATTGGACCTGGTCGATACAGAGCAACCATGGCAATAAGATCTTCAAATCGAGAGGGTTTTAGGTTTTTAAGGTGCTTACGCATACCATCCGACTCAAACTGAAAAAGGGCAACAGTATCACCTTTGGCAAACAGCTTGTATGTAAGCTCATCATCAAAAGATATTTTTTCAAGATCAATTTCAATACCACGTGACTTTTTAACATTGTTGATGGTATCTTTGATAATCGAGAGGGTTTTAAGACCCAAAAAATCCATCTTTAACAATCCCACCGACTCAATAAACTTACCATCATACTGCGTAGCATAATCAAGTACTGAATCTTTCACAGTAGTTACTGGCACATAAGATTCCAAATCTTCACGTGAAATGATGATACCACAGGCATGAGTTCCAGTGTTTCGAACAGAGCCTTCCAGGGTAATGGCATTCTTAAGAACGGATGAAATTTCTTCGGTACCTGAATCCAACTCAGCCTTAAGCTCAGGCACTTCATTCATAGCTTTATCCAGTGAAATACCAGGGGTATCCGGAACAAGCTTCGAGAGTCGGTCGGCTTCCGACAGGGGCAAACGCTGCACTCTGGCCACATCCCTGATGGCCATTTTAGCCGCCATTGTACCAAAGGTTATCAGGTGAGCTACCCTTTTTGAACCATATTTATCACGCACCCATTCGAGCACTTTTTCTCGTCCATCATCATCAAAATCAATATCGATATCAGGCATGGAAATACGATCCGGATTAAGGAATCGCTCAAACAGCAGATCATATTTTAAGGGATCAATATCGGTAATCTTTAAACAATAAGACACCACCGATCCTGCTGCACTACCACGACCGGGTCCAACAGAAACCCCCATATCGCGTGCCGCTTTCAAAAAATCCCAAACAATAAGGAAATAATCAGGGAAACCCATATTTTTGATAGTATCCAACTCGAAATCTATCCGCTCTGAAGTTTCCTGACTAATTTCTCCATACCGCCACTTTGCTCCTTCATAAGTAATATGTTTTAAATATTCGTCAGCGTTGGCAAAAGGCTCCGGAATATGAAACTCAGGCATAATAGGGGTATGATCGAGTTCATAGACTTCAATTTTGTCTACGACCTCCTGTGTATTACTCAATGCATCAGGGATATCGGCAAAAAGTGTGGCCATTTCCGAACGTGTTTTAAACCATTCCTGTCGGGTATAGCGCATCCGCTTTGGATCATCCAAATCCTTGGCCGTTCCAATACAAATGAGTCTATCATGTGCACCTGCATCTTCAGCATGTACAAAGTGAACATCATTGGTAGCGATGAGCTTAATATGGTGTTTTTGTGCAAAAGTTTTCATCACCCCAATCACATACTGCTGGTCATCAAACACTTTTTTATCCATTTCCGGATCACCGGTAGGATGGCGTTGTATTTCTAGATACAAATCATCCCCAAAAATTGCTTTATATTCTAAAAGAGCTTCTTCGGCCTTGTCTTCGCCCTGATGTACAATTTTATCCGAAATTTCACCTCCAAGGCAAGCAGTAAGGGCAATTAACCCTTCACTATATTGTTTGAGTAATTCCTTATCAATTCGTGGTTTGTAATAATATCCTTCGGTGGATGCACGAGAAACCAATCGCAGCAGATTGTGATAACCAGTCAGATTTTTCGCCAGTAATACCAGATGCCACCCTGACCCATCCTGTTTGCCTTCCTTTAACAACATTCCACGACGGGCAACATAGGTCTCGCATCCAATAATTGGTTTTATTCCGGCTCGGGTTGTAACATCGTGAAATTTCTTTACACCAAACATATAACCATGATCGGTAATGGCGAGAGCAGTCATTCCATCTTTCTTGGCCTTGGTCACCATTTTACCGATGTCTGCCAATCCGTCAAGAACGGAAAATTGGGTATGAACATGCAAATGAGTAAAAACGACTTCTCCATTACGGATTACAGCTTCTTCTGAAGCCGGAAGAACTTCAGTTATAGGATGAAGAATTTCTTCTTCATGAAATGAATCGAAATCAAGACCAACAGATTGTATCGTGTCAGGATGCACCAGAATAAAGTTTTCAATCACCTCGCCAGGTATTTTTAAGTCGGCAATGGTTATCACGCGAAGACGTATAAGTTCAAAAAAACTTCGGGCAGTAGCCTGAACATCAGCCGCTGCATTGTGAGCTGCATCAAATTGCTCATCAAATAACTTGAAATACAATTCTTCCAGCGTTGGCCATTTAAACTTTCCGCCCCTACCTCCGGGCAATGCGCAAAAATCAGTAGAAGTCTCTTTTGTGTCTACTACTGTTTTATCAAACAAAGAGGTAGTGAGGTTCATGCGTAACATTTCAGCACCTACAATGCTGTTGTCGAACTCAATATTGTGACCGGATATAATGGAACATTTAGCTAATGCTGCATTAAAATAACTCAACACATCCATTAAGGGAAGACCTTCGCTATTAGCGCGTTCTGTAGATATTCCATGCACCTTTTCGGATCCCCTGGGAATGACGAATCCATCTGGTTTAACAATATAACTCATTGCTTCAATCAATTCGCCTAATTCGTCATGCAACTGCCAAGCAAGCTGAATCATCCTTGGCCAATTGTCAAAATCAGTTAATGGAGCATCATAACGTTGTGGTAATCCGGTGGTTTCAGTATCAAAAATTAAAAACATGCGGTCGGTTTATATTGTGATTTTGTATAATTACTACCAGCTGTGTGCGTAAACCCAAAGGAACAAAAATCGCACTCAACTGGTATTGTGTTACTTACATTTAACATGGAGTCTTGACAAAGCTAAGGAAAATGACCTCAAAAAGGGATTATGTTGATAACTTTGAAGGCAATTGTTGGCAAAAAAAATCCTAAAAAGATTCAAATACCAATACAACAATGGATTCCCGATCCTACTATTTAAAATAATCTTTTGAAGCTCTGCAATTTATTACAAAAAATCCTTTCATTTCTAATAAAAAGTTTGCACCTTTGCAGCCGTTTTAAAAAACAGTAAGTATTCATTTAAATAACAATTAGTTATGCCAGCTAAGATGAGATTATCACGACATGGTAAAAAAGGCGCTGCCTTTTATCATATCGTTGTTGCGGATGGTCGTGCACCACGAGACGGAAAATTTATAGAGAAGATTGGCACTTACAATCCGATTAGCAATCCAGCAATCATTGACCTTAATGTTGACAAAGCATTAACATGGTTGCAAAACGGCGCACAGCCTACACCTACAGTACGCGCAATTTTATCCTATACAGGTGTTTTGTACAAAAACCACTTACATAAGGGTATTTTAAAAGGTGCTTTAACCGAAGCTCAGGCCGAGACCAAATTCGAAGCCTGGAAAAAGGAAAAAGATGCCAAAATTGCTGCTAAATCAAGTGAATTGAGCGAAAAAGCTCGCAATGAGCAGAAAGCTGCTATAGAAGCTGAGATAAAAGTTAATGAAGCACGTGCTGCTGAATTAGCCAAAGCCAAAGCTGCTGAAGTTGAAGCTCAAGTAAAAGCTGCTCAAGCTGCTCAAGCCGCCAAAAGCGAAGCGGAAGCTGCCGTAGCAACCCCGGAAGAGGCTGCTCCTGAAGCAACTACTGAAGAAACCCCTGCAGCTGAATAATAATTCAATTGCCACAAAAAAAAGGTTGTCTTGTTAAGACAACCTTTTTTTTGTGCATTAGCATCCTGATTAGAAACAAGATTAGATAGACGATAAAACAGAAACAACACGTCAAAGTTGGTCTGAGCCCAGTACCTCAGAATTTTTTTTCCCTCAACAACCTTCTATTTTAACTTATCGGAAAACACCTTTCTGAATTTATCCAATTTAGGTGTAATTACAAAATTACAGTACCCATTCGCAGGATTGTTTTCATAGTAATTTTGGTGGTAGGCTTCGGCAGGATAAAACACCGAATAAGCAGTTATCTCGGTAACAATGGGCTTATCCCAAATGCCTGCATCAATTAAAGCCTGTTTATAATTTAAAGCTTCCTGCTCCTGCTCGATATCGTGAAAAAATATCGCCGAACGATACTGGGTGCCTACATCCGCCCCCTGACGGTTAAGTGTAGTAGGGTCATGGGTTTTCCAAAAAACCTCCAAAAGATCGCCATAACTGATAACATCAGGATTATAAACAACCTGTATCACTTCAGCGTGACCGGTCGTCCCTGAACACACCTCCTGGTAGGTAGGGTTTTCGGTTTGACCTCCACTATACCCAGGCGTAACGGAATCAACACCTTTCAATGATGAGAAAATCGCCTCGGTACACCAAAAACATCCTGTGCCAAAAGTGGCCTTTTTATGAATTGAATTCTCCATACTATCTAAATTGGGATGAACCTGCTGACTCCAAACTAAGGAGCTAAACAACAGAAACACAATAATGAATAACTTTTGCACCGCATTTAACTTTGTACAAAAGTAATTTACACCACGTTACGCAATAGAAATTTTAATCTTAAAGTTTTGTTAAATTATAACATAATAAGCTTCTTACCATAAATAAGCTCTTCAAGTTCTGGTGAAGGTCCCATGAAACGGCTACGAAAGTCATTCATGTCATCGATGGTTTTATCCGACATCAAAGCAGCCATCTCATTCATGGCTGTGGAACCAATGATCATGGGAGGTGTGGTCATCAGCATCTTATCTCCTTCAAACTGTGCAACCACCTGATATTCTTCCATCTCTTTAATGCTTCCTCCTTTAAAGAAACACTTTGACAGCCAATCATCTAAATTAAAGGTGCGTAAATCGATGTACATGGGCTGGCTTTTCTGTTGCATAACGGCTTGGTAATAGTTTTGCAAATTGGTCATTGATTCTTCTGACATCCCCTTTTGCACGTTTTGATGACAATCGGTACAAATGGCCAATTCATATATAGTGGAGGTAAACTCATAACCCGTGTAGTTTTTCATGGCTTTCTCCACAACATAGCTCACCCCTTCTTTCAAAAGTGATTTTCCACATACTTGACAAAACTCAAATGGTTTACCTTCTGCATCGGAAAAAAAACGGGAAGGTATCTCTACTTTATAAGGTGAATGGTTCTCCATGAATCGAAATCATTTGTGCAAAATTAGGAATTAATAACCGATTACTTTGCGATATGACAATAAAATGCAATCCAAATAACAAATCCTAAAACAAAAAAGGAGCCCATGAGAGCTCCTTTTTATTATCATCATTATTTTACTAATCAATCATGCTCACGCTTCTTTTCACAAAATCATTTAACTCTTTACCTTTCAGCAGGTTTTTTGATAACCGGGCTAAATCGTAAAGTTGTTTTACCAATTGATTTTGTTTTTCGGCATCTCCTTCACTCATGATTTTTGAAACCAATGGATTATTGGTATTGATGCACAAATCGAAAGTATCAGGCATACTCCCCAACCCCATCATCATACCACCACCCCCAAGGGCTTCCATATCCTTCATGCGGCGCATGAATTCATTTTGAGTAATGGTAACGGGCTGATCGGTTTCGCTCAAACTCTCAAAAGTAACATGATAGGTTTCTTTGGCAATATTGCGCTCAAAAACTTCTTTCAGGCTTTCCTTCTCTTTTTCATCCAGTTTTGAAGGCATTTCTTCCTCTTTAGCAATCAGTTTATCGATGGTATTCGAGTCAACACGTGCAAAAGTGGTATCTTTAAATTTCTGTTCCAACGAATTAATGAAGTGATTGTCGAGCACGCCATCCATCATCAACACATCATAACCGCGTGTAACGGCATTATCAATATAACTGTATTGATCGTCGCGGTTGGTAGCATACAAATAAACCAGCTTTTTATCTTTATTCAGCTGTGTTTTTTCGATATGGGTTTTATATTCATCAAATGTAAAGTACTTTCCCTCTGTATTTTTCAGCAAAGCAAATTTCTCGGCTTTTTCATAGAATTTCTCTTCAGAAACCATTCCATATTCGATAAAAATCTTAATATCATCCCATTTGGCCTCAAAAGCTTTCCGATCTTTTTTGAACAACTCGTCCAATTTATCAGCCACCTTGCGCGTAATGTAGCCACTTATTTTCTTAACAGCACCATCACTTTGAAGATACGAACGACTCACATTCAATGGAATATCTGGTGAGTCGATAACTCCATGAAGCAGGGTAAGAAAATCGGGCACAATACCTTCAACTGAATCGGTTACAAAAACCTGGTTGCTATATAATTGTATTTTATTGCGTTGCATCTCGTAATCCTTTTTGACTTTAGGAAAATACAAGATTCCTGTCAAGTTAAAGGGATAATCAACATTCAAATGGATGTGAAAAAGAGGCTCTTCGAATGAATATGGATAAAGTTCACGATAAAAACTTTTGTAATCTTCATCCGTTGCATCTGCCGGTTTTTTGCGCCAAAGCGGATCAGGATTGTTAATGATATTCGGTTTTTCGACCTCTTCAGTTTCCTGATTACCATCTTTATCTAATTTACCTTCGATGGGTTCGTTTACTTTGCGTGTGCCAAATTGAATTGGAACGGGTAAGAATTTGCAGTATTTACTCAGAAGTTGTTCAATACGAGCATCCTCCAAAAACTCAACATTTTCGCTGTCTATATGCAGAACAATCTCAGTTCCACGATCTTCTTTTTCGATTTCTTCGATGGAGTAATCAGGACTCCCATCACATTCCCAACGAACTGCTTTGGTTTGACCGCCTTTTTTGTAGGTCTTGGTTTTGATTTCAACTTTTTCGGAAACCATAAACGCAGAATAAAATCCCAAACCAAAATGACCAATAATGGCATTGGTTTCGGCCTGACTTTTGGTTTTAAATTTCTTAACAAACTCTTCGGCACTCGAAAAAGCAATCTGATTAATATATTTCTCCACTTCTTCAGCAGTCATTCCAATTCCACGGTCACGAATGGTGATGGTTTTTTTCTTTCTATCCACTTCTACATGTATAGTTAAATCTCCCAACTCACCATTAAACTTGCCCAATGAAGCCAATGTTTTTAGCTTTTGGGTGGCATCAGTGGCGTTAGAAACCAATTCTCTGAGAAAAATCTCGTGATCGGAATAAAGGAATTTTTTAATGATAGGGAAAATGTCCTCGGTCTTAATACCAATTTTACCTTTTTGTACTGTCATGATTTTTCAGTTTATCTATTATGGTTTTTATTTTGATGTAGCCATGATCAAAGCCTGTGCCATGACAAAAGTGCGTGACAAATTGTCCAAAATAAGCAGATATTTAATTTAACTCGATTGGTTTAAGCGACCACTGCTCGTTCTGACTACCAATAAAGCGTGTTTCCGTGGCCGTTTCGTTATCGGACACCAATGTTCTTTTTCGTACACTCCCTGACTAATTCCGAACACTGGCACAAATGAACGTAATGTTAAGCAACCTAAAATCAACAGGTAAGAAATACTGGCATACTATTGGATGTTTTAACCGATAATTATTAAATTTAGTACCCATCAATTATTAATTACATGAATATGCGATTTCTAACATTTGTATCTTTACTGCTAATTAGCAGTTTTTTAGGCGCTCAGGACGAAGCTCGCCTGTTGAGGTTTCCTGCTGTGCATGGCAACCAAGTGGTATTCACTTATGCAGGAGACCTGTACACGGTTAGCATGGAAGGTGGCGTTGCTCGCAAACTCACCAGCGATGTAAATGGTTATGAGATGTTTGCCCGTTTTTCACCTGATGGAAAAGACATTGCTTTTACGGGTCAATACGATGGAAACACCGAAGTATTTTTAATTCCTGCCCAAGGTGGTATTCCTAAACGACTCACCCACACAGCAACTTTAGGCCGAGATGATGTGAGTGACCGTATGGGCCCCAACAACATTGTTATGACTTGGCGCAACGGCAATGAAATTGTATTCCGATCAAGGAAACAAACCTTCAACTCTTTTAAAGGTTCGTTGTTTGAAGTAAATAAAACTGGCGGCATGTCAAAAGAGTTACCTCTCCCTTTCGGAAGCTGGTGTTCTTTTTCGCCTGACGGAAAAAAAATGGCCTACAACCGCGTATTTCGCGAGTTTAGAACCTTTAAATACTACAAAGGAGGTATGGCCGATGACGTTTGGGTGTATGATTTTGACACCAAAACCACCGTCAACATAACCAACAACGACAACCAGAATATTTTCCCCATGTGGCATGGCGATAAAATTTATTTCCTCAGCGACCGCGACCGCACCATGAACTTGTTTGTGTATGACTTAACGAGTAAACAAACACAAAAACTAACCACCTATACGGAATACGACATCAAATTCCCCTCCCTAGGAAATGAGTCAATTATCTATGAAAATGGAGGATTCCTATACAATTACAAGATTTCAGATGGTTCAATCACCAAAATAAATGTAGTGATTAACAACGATATGACCACTGGAAGAAACGAGCTCAAAGATGCCAGTAAATTCATCAATTCATGGGCGTTGTCGCCAGATGGCAAACGCGTTGTATTTGGCGCACGAGGCGATGTTTTTACCGTACCGGCCACTACAGGTATTACCCGAAATCTGACCATGAGTAGTGGAGTTCACGACAGAAACGTTGAATGGTCACCCAACGGAAAATACATTTCGTTCATTAGTGACCGAACAGGAGAAGATGAAATATACATTCAAAATCAAAATGGATTGGAACCTGCCATTCAGCTAACCACCAATTCATCCACCTATAAATACAACCCCATTTGGTCACCCGACAGCAAGAAACTACTTTGGTCCGACAAAATGGGTGATTTGAATTACATCGATATCGAAACAAAGAAAATCGCCAAAGCTGGCGAGTCAGAAAGCTGGGAAATACGTGATTACAGTTGGTCACCCGATAGCCGGTGGATTGCCTACACCAAGCCTCAATCGTTCACCGTTAACCGGATTTTTATCTTTGACACCCAAACAGGAAATGCTAACCCTGTTACCGATTCTTGGTACAATGCTTCAGATCCTTCATGGGATACAGAAGGCAAATACCTTTTCTTTTCTTCAGCACGTGATTTTAATCCTATATACAGCAATACTGAGTGGAATCATGCCTATCAGGACATGAGTACACTGTATTTTATAACACTGCAAAAAAAGACACCTTCGCCGTTTGAGCCTGTAAATGACGAGGTAGCTGTAAAAGAAGAAAAGAATGTAGAAGCAAAAGATAAAAAGAGCAAATCAACTCCTGAAGCTGGTGCAACCGACTTAAAAGTCAACATCGACTTTGATGGTATTGTCAACAGAATTATTGAACTTCCTGTTGAGGCAGGTAATTACTGGAATGTCCAAGCCATTGGAAACGATGTGTATTACGTATATTATAGTTCAAAAGTAGGAAAACCTGCTTTTAAACTATTCAATATGAAAAGTAAAAAAGAAACTGACCTTGGAGATGTAAGTTCCTATGTAATTTCTGCCGATCACAATAAAATGTTGGTAAGTCTCATGGGTAAATATGCTGTGATTGATCTCCCAAAAGGAAAAGTTAAAGCCGATGAATTTCTCGATCTGAGCAATATGCAAACGATGGTGAATATGGAAGAAGAATGGGCACAGATTTACAATGAATCGTGGCGACAAATGCGTGACTTTTTCTACGCTCCCAACATGCATGGTCTGGATTGGCCAGCTATCCAAAAGAAATATGCAGTGCTTCTTCCTTATGTAAAAAACAGAAACGACCTCAACTATATCATTGGTGAGATGATTGGTGAGTTAAGCGTAGGACATGCCTACGTGAGTGGTGGCGACAAACCCTCTCCGCAACGCATTAAAACAGGTTTGCTCGGAGCTAAGATCGACAAAGACAAATCAGGATATTTTGTGATCAATGAAATTCTTGACGGTGAAAACTGGAACGAAAACACTCGTTCACCATTAACTGAAGTAGGTGTTGATATTCATGCCGGAGATTACATTACAGCAGTGAATGGAAAATCGACCCAAAACGTGAATGACATTTATTCGATGCTATTGGGGACTGCAGGAAATCAAGTGATGCTATCCATCAACAAAAGCGCTAAAGCTGAAGGCTCTCGTGAGGTTATAGTGGTTCCTGTTGCTGATGAATCAGGATTGTATTACTACAATTGGGTAATGGAAAATACCCGCCAGGTAAATGAAGCTACCAATGGAGAAGTGGGGTACATCCATATTCCTGACATGGGACCTGAAGGACTGAATGAATTTGTAAAACATTTTTATCCTCAGCTCAACAAAAAAGCACTCATTATTGACGATCGTGGCAACGGTGGCGGAAATGTGTCGCCCATGCTCATCGAACGTCTGAACCGTGAACTTACCTTGTATGGCATGTCGCGCAATAACAATGTAAACACCAAACCTGCACAAATCATGCGTGGACCAAAAGTGTTGTTGTTAGATAATTACTCAGCCTCTGACGGCGACTTGTTCCCTTATCAGTTTAAAAAACTTAACATGGGAACTTTGATAGGTGTCCGCTCCTGGGGAGGTGTTGTAGGCATTAGGGGTTCCATGCCCTTTATCGATGGTGGCGATCTTCGTCGTCCTGAATTTGCTCCATTTGATGAAGATGGTCATTGGGTCATTGAAGGTCATGGAGTTGACCCTGACATCGTGATTGACAACGATCCCGCAAAGGAATATGCTGGTGAAGATCAGCAGCTGAACAAAGCCATTGAGGTGATTCTGGAACAAATGAAAACCTATCCTGAATTACCAACTATTCCGGCTTTCCCTGAAAAAACCAAGTAAGCTTTCAATAAAAAAGAACAGTTAACACGCAAAAAGGGCAGTCGAAAAATCGACTGCCCTTTTGTATTATTGTCAACTCTTTGAGGTTGTTTAAAAACCAATCGCAACTAATAACCTATAGCTTATTAGGCAAGGCCAAACTACTCCACCATAATCTTACGAGTAATTTTCTGACCTGGTGCCTGGCATGAAATCAAATAAATGCCTTTAGCTAAATCCATGGTTGGAATAGAAATTTTGTTACCCTCCATGGCATGTTGGTAAACAACCCTTCCAAAAAGATCGGTTAACACCACCTGATCAACAAAACCATCCGTTTCAACGATGAGCAAATCTTTAACAGGATTGGGATAAATAGCGATTTGAGGGCTCATCAAATCAGCCATTCCCACATTAGAATCGCAGGAGATAACCGCTTCCCAACCCAAGCGCACCTCACTGTCATCAGAATAAAAGTGGACGGTTAATGCCCCCGAAACATCAGATGACCTGACCTCCCCGGGTGAATTAGTTCCACAGAACTTGCCAATGAGTGGATAACTATCATCAGGACCGTTAAAAATTTCCAGATAGTCGTAGTTGCAATCGGCTTCATCCTCAACATTGAAGGATAAAAAATCCATCAAAACCACTTTATTGGCTTCTCCCGGAAAAAACGTAAACATATAATCCTGGTTATTGCTGTATGGTTCATCCGCTCCCCCAGCATCGTAAAACAATGCCCTACAGATGGAGGCTTGTCCGTTTTGCATGATATATGACTCATATACATGAATATACTCATCTTTAACCTCTTGATTTGAAAAACCATTCATATCGCTAACTGTCAGACTCACATTGTAATCTCCAGGAGTGTCATATTCAATACCTGTAACGTTTTCCTCTCCAGAACTACTAGGACTTCCTCCCTCGAAAACCCAATTCCATGAAACAATATCAACGCCAGAACTTTCATTGGTAAAATCAACTGGAGAATTCACTCCAACAATGGTCTTAGAAGCATAAAACTCGGCATTGAGTCCTTCTATAGGTTCCAACTGCACATTCAACTGGTTTATCTGTCGATCAGACACAAATACCGAGGGAATATTTTTTGGATAATATCCTGAAGCTGAATAAGTAACATTGTAAATACCCGATTTAATTACACGGTGATAATCACCCAAAGGCAGTTCAGAGTAGATCCATGAATTGTTGTTATCATGGTTGTTAATATAGACTTTAGCCGCTACAGGATTACCATTTACCTGATTGGTAATCAACCCGGTAAAACCAAACAACGATTGCTCCATATAGTTCAATAATGAACGGAAGTTATAGTCCCAATACGAAGGCAACAGGCCTGCACTAGGTGTTTTTTGAGCAGACACCTCCATGGTAACTTCCCTGCAATTCTGGAAATAATTCATATAATCCTGACGACATCCAGAAGTAGTGTACCAAGCGTAACCATTGGTAATCCCGTTATTTAAGTCGGTGAGGTAACCTGATGGTGCATGAGCATGAACAGTATCAGCATATTCGCGACTCACATATTGCCACCAGGCATCATCGGCGTGCAATTGCGACCATGTATCCCAAGGATAATTAATCACCTCAGCTCCCCCGTGAAAATTCGCAGCCATCGAAAGGTGATGATTCTCTGCAAACTCCATAAAAGCCAATGTTTCAATTTGATATGCGTACCCATCTGGATGTGGACCGTCTTCGGGATCAGCGTAGTTCCGATTTAAGTCAACTCCATTGGCATTGGCACGGGTAGCCCCATAAACAGTATTATTTCCTCCCGCAAAGGTACCATCAGGATTCGCTAACGGATTAATCCAGATATCAATGTCATTTACCAAGTTAGTGATGCGATCGTTGCTACCGTAATTACTCAAGAGGTGATCGATAAGCCTCAGCATCAAAACATAACCAGTAAGCTCGTCTCCGTGCATGGATGAAGTGTACATGAATTCAGGTTCATCCTGATCGACACCTAACTCATTGTTGATATGTATAAAAAGCAAATCACGACCCTCGCCGGTTTGGCCAATATTGACCAACTCGCATAAGTCGGGATAATCCGAAGCAAACTGGTTCATCATATCGACGTATGCATCATAGGTAGGATAATAATCCCAATCATTTACCGATCTTTCCGGAATTACCGACTTCATAACCGGCTGCTGCAACATGGAGGGGGCGGTAAGGGGCGTATAATCGATGCCCAATTCCAAAAATGACTCAAACTCCTGGCTGTTAGCATAAGCCACTACCTCAGTTCCATTAACCTTATCGATGGAAATCATTTTTGAAAGCGAGGAAAGTAGCTTTGGCGTGCTATTCTCAACGGAAAAGCTAAAAACCAACTCGCCTCTTTCCTCAAAAAGCTCATCTAACTGACTCTGTGCAAACAGCCCCTGAACAGTTATAACAACAATACATACCCAAATAAACAGTTTCTTCATTTTATTAAATTTCAAATAGATGATGTATATCTGACAAGTAAAAATCCACGATCGTTGTCAGATTAATAACTATATTATGACAATACTTTTGTCAGGTTTTCAAAAATGGCGTCCTCAACCGGCACCATGGGCAATCTCAGTTTGTTTTCACAAATTCCTTTAATATTTAAGGCAGCCTTGACGCCCGCAGGATTACCATCTGCAAACAGCATATCAATAACGGGCAACACCCTGTAATGAAGTTCTCGTGCTTCTTCCATTTTATTTTCCAAACATAAATTTACCATGCTCGAAAACTCCGCAGGAAGCACATTGGCCACAACAGAAATAACACCATCAGACCCAAGCGCCATCATAGGTAAAGTTAAGGCATCCTCGCCCGAAAGCACCGAAAAAGTTTGGGGTTTCGTTCGGAGTATCTCCATGATCTGCCCCATATTTGCAGAAGCTTCCTTTACTGCAATGATGTTTTCGTATGTGGATGCCAGCTTAACGGTAGTTTCAGCAGTTAAATTCGAGCTGGTTCTTCCCGGAACATTATACAATATGATAGGCACAGGAGAAACTTGAGCAATTGCAGCAAAATGAGCAAAAAGTCCGCGCTGGTTGGGTTTATTGTAATAAGGAGCCACCGAAAGGATGGCATCAATCCCTCTAAAATCGGTTGAAGCAATTTGGTCGAGCACTGCTTGTGTATTGTTTCCCCCTAATCCCATCACCAAGGGCAAACGACCTACGACCCTTGATTTCACAAAATCCATCACATCTGATTTTTCTTGTTTGGTAAGGGTTACTGCCTCGCTGGTCGTCCCTAATGCCACAACAAAATCAACTTGGCCCTTAATAAGATGAGCAAGCAGTCCATCAAGCGCAGTGTAATCAACACCTCCGTCGGAAGTGAAAGGAGTGACAATAGCAACCCCGGTTCCTTTAAATTTCTTCTCCATTAATGATATATTTTCAAATTTTTTAAATGTCTTAATAATTCCTCAAAGTTATCACTTATTTTATTTGGAACAGGGTTTACATTTAATACCAAATGATAACCCATAACCTCTGTGTGGCAACTCAATCCTGTTTTAAAATGTGCTGGCAATTGTTGAATTAATTGACGGAACCACTTATTATCACTATCATTTAAGCCCATCAGTAAATTAACATGCCTATGTTTGATAAATTGTACCACGCGTTGGTTTAGTCGTCCGCCAAGCGTAAAATCATCTTGTGACATATAAAGAACATCATCGCTAGAATGCACATCTTTCAAAGGTTTATTTGAAAAAATCACAACCTTTGCACTTTCCAGCGACCCATTCGTATGAGGCAAATCCTGTAAAACAGCCTTGAGTTTTGTCGTACTCTCTACAAAAACAATTAAAATCGCCTTTGTTTTTTTAAGCTCGTGTGTTGAAAAATAGGGATCTACCTGAGGCTTCTTAATCCATCTGGAAATCAAGCTACGGAGCGAACGTTTAATTTGAATTAACAGTGACAAGGTTGGTACATCTTTTAAGGCTGTAAAAATAACAAGAAAATAACAGCTTGAAATGCAAACATCATACCTTTGCAACAATTAAAACACGATCCCTTGATTAAAGTTACATTTTTAGGCTCAGGAACATCGCAAGGAGTGCCTGTGGTAGCGTGCCCTTGTGAGATATGTAAGTCGCTAAATTTAAAGGACAAACGACTGCGCTCATCGGTGCTCATCGAAACCAATGACCAGATCATATTGATTGATGCCGGACCTGATTTCAGGTACCAAATGCTTCGGAAAAAGGTTGAAAAATTAGATGCCATCATAATTACGCATGGACATCGCGATCATATCGCTGGACTGGATGATGTGCGATCGTTTAACTACCTTTTTCGTCGCCCAATGGACATCTTTGCTTCTGAAAAAGACCAGCAAGAAATCATGCGGGAATTTTCGTATGCTTTTGTCGATAAGCAATATCCTGGGCTACCGCAGTACACCTTTCATACCATCAATGAAAAGCCATTCACAATTGAAGATACACACATTACTCCGTTGCCTGCCTTGCACCGCAGCATGGAAGTATTGGGCTTTCGAATTGGAGATTTTGCCTACATTACTGATACCAATTACATACCGGGATCCACTTTGGCCTTATTGGATGGAGTAAAATACATGGTGATTGGTGCAGTACGCAAGGAACCACATGTTTCTCATTATCATTTGGCACAAGCAGTTAAAGTCATTCAATTCATCAATCCAGAAAGGGGTTATATCACTCATCTAAGTCATTTGATGGGATTCCATGACGAGGTAGAAAAAGAACTGCCTGAGAATATTCATCTGGCTTACGATGGATTAACCCTGGAGTTGTAAAACCGTATAGTGCTAGCGTTGCAGCGTGATTAATGGAACACGAAAACACGGGAGGGACGAATGGACACGGATTTTTTGATATCACCGCTAAGACTCAGAGGCGCAAAGAACTAACACCAAAACCTAAAAACCCCAAAAACCAAAGCAATACTCCAACTTAAGGCAATTAAGGCAATTTAGCTCACTTTAGGCACTTTAAAAACCCCAAAAACACCTGAAACCTTATTGAACAATAATTTCCGTTCGCCTGTTTTTAGCGCATCCGGATTCATTTTCATTTGAAGCAATGGGAAATGTGTCTCCCTTGCCACGGGAGGTTAATCTTGCCGGGCTAATGCCACTGTCAATTAAATAGCTCAGCACCGAATGAGCTCTTCTTTCAGATAACCTTTGATTAAAATCAGGAGTGCCCACATGATCGGTATGGCCTACAATCTCTACCTGAACAAGTGGATTCGATTTGAGGAAACGAAGTAGTTTACCTAACTCGATATATGAAGTCGGAAGCAACGAATCGCTATTGAAGTCAAATAGGATGTGGTGCAAATTCATACTGACTCCCGATGAGATGGGTTGAAGTAAATATTCTTTTTCTACATAGTCAGTAATTGAATCTTTATCAAGAATAACCTGCTCCGAATAAAACAGATACCCAGGTTTGGAAATATTGAACAAATAACTTTTTTCCGATTGAAGCACCACCAAAAACTCACCTGTAAGCGAATCGGAATGCAATAGCCGTTTTTCAATTCCATCAGGAAGTTCTACCACCTCAATTTCAGCTCCTAAAGGAGTTCGGGACAAACTATCCAGGACCCTGCCTCCTAGCAAAAGTACTTCTTGAGGCGCCAACAGCTCTGGCATTTCCAATCGCCAAATATCCATCCCGCCCAGTGTTCCCTCACGATTGGATGAAATCCACCCCTGCTTACCCTCCAATCCAACAAAAATATTGATGTCATCTGCCGGTGAATTGGCCGGAAGACCCAGGTTGGTTACCTGACCCCATTGATCAGTAAAATCCATTCGAGCAACAAAAAGATCAAATCCTCCCAATCCGGCATGTCCGTTGGACGAAAAATACAAAGTCCGGCCATCTCCATGGATAAAGGGCGCCATTTCGTCGCCTTCGGTATTGATGCTATCGCCCAAATTCACAGGCGGACTCCATCCTTTTCCATCCAAATAAACCGACTTCCAAATATCAGCACCACCTCGTCCTCCAGGTCGTTTAGAAGAAAAATAAATCACTTTACCATCGGAAGAAATTACAGGCTGCGACTCCCAACCTGACGTATTGATGCGCCGACTAAAGCTTGTGGGATATAACCATTCGTCTCCTACCCTATTGGAATAATATAAATCGCAACTGCCTTGGCCTTTGGGCCAATAACAACCTGTAAACAACATGCTTCTTCCATCAGCACTCATGCTCATGCCTCCCACATTATTCCCCTCCAACCAGGGAATATTAAGCAAACCAGATGCTTTCCACAAAGAATCCTGGCGCAAAGCCACGAAAAACCTCTCTTCAAAAACAGGTTTCTCAGAGTTAAGCTCCGTTCTTTTTGTTTTTCGAGTCATGATCAATTTATTCTCTTCTGCATTTATAAAATTGACAAACTCGTCGGATGGTGTATTCAAATCAGGACCTCCGTTGCAAAACGATACTGGCAAAGGATGTGAAACAATATTAAGTGCCTCTACCGATCGCTGTCTAGCCGCATTTACCAAAGCAAATCCTGCTGAATCCAGGTTAGCCCTATCAAGGTACTCCTGAAAAAAGTCCCGCGACAAAGCGTATTCAGAAAGATCAAAAGCCAGTTTACCCAGGGTAAAATACACATTTGGAAAGGCTACCGAATCGATGGAAACTGCCTTTTCATAAGACTTAAAAGCCAAATCGATATTTTTTTCCTGCTGCATCAAATCACCCATCAACAACCAGGCTCCGGCAAAAAGCGAGTCGTATTCAATGGATTTTTGCAATGATTTTACCGCATCATCCCACTGTTGTGATTGATAATACCCACGGGCTTTTTCAAAACTCTTTTGTGCCTTTTTATTGGCTGAAGCGGTCCATCCGGTCTGGGCCTGAATGGGAAACCACACAACCAACATTACCACCAGAATGGCGATATGTTTGATTCCAAAAAGTGTTTTATCTCGGTTGAACGACATTAAATTGGTTTTAATTCAGAAAAGTTAGGCAACCCAAGGGGATTTATTACGGCGAAGGTATATTATTTCCGCCTTTTCTGCGTTTGATCAACAGGCAATTTGTTAATAAAATGTTGGTCATCCTCCTGTCGCCCCTATATCAATGGCTACATTTACTGACTTTTAAGAATCGTATTCATATGAAAATAAAATCACTGATTTCCATTCTATTGTTTTTCTTTTTCGCGGTAACTTTTCGAGTTGATGCGCAGGAAACTGTTTACAATACACCTCCCACAGAAACCTACCGAAAAGCGCAAACCTTATTTGAATCGCAAAATTTTGGCGCTGCCCGACAGATGTTTATGCAAGCCATGAGCGAAGAATCGGACCAGCATGGAGCTTATTACGAAAATGCAGCCTATTACAGTATTGCCTGTGCAGTTGAACTTCAAGA
>JBFHGX010000006.1:0-61343 GCA_041582875.1 Bacteroidales bacterium
ACAAATATTCAAGGTTGCTCATTGGTTCGTGACCAAATTCCTCGACAGATTTTTTTGATGATTTTAAAAGATCAAGCCATTTGTTCATTTTTCGTCCTCCTATCATTAAAATAAAACCCAACCAAAACATTAGCATGTGGTAGTGGGGTTGTAAATGAAAAACTGTCGCTACTTGTTTTTATGTGGTGACGGTTTGTCTGATTATGCAGGGTTCCACTTCAATATGTTGGGGTCAACATGGTATGGCTCATATCCGTCGTGTTGTTGCAGGTCAATGCGGGTGCCGTTGATGCTTTCACTATCAACAACGAAAACGTTCTGTGATGCAGATGTCGGGAATCCAAGATCAAGGGTTGAATAGGCGTTACCTCCGCAAACCGAACCGCTACGTGCGAACCTATCCGATATAAGGCACCCATGAAGATGACCGAAAATTAGATAATCAATCACGATACCATCAAGTGCGTACTGTGCAATCTTCTTCATGACGCCGTTTGTTGGGTTCTGCCCGAATCCTTTCTCGTTACCATGTAGAGCTAAAATCTTCTTTGTTCTAACATTCACAACCTGTTCTGCGCCTCTCCCATCTTCAAATACAACATCACTATTGCGAAACATGATTTTCAAGATGTTGTAAATAGAATAATCGAAGTTATCAGACAGCAGAAAATCGTCAAAGCCAAACTCGCTATCAACCCTTGATTCATTCCCAAAAACGAACGCAACTCTTACAGGATAGTCAGCATATATATCATTGATAAACTGCTCGAAAATCGACGCAACCATGAATGTGGCCCTGGTACGGTTGGTGGCAGCGCTTGTGATCTCAGAAAGTCTTCTATCTGAGTTGATGAGGTCGCCAGTAGCAATTACAACAACCTCAGACGCATCGTTGTCGTTTGCAATTTTAAGGGCTTTGTGTGCGAGTTTCCGGAAGCGTTTACCGAGTATTGTGGGGCTATATTGGTTGAATGACTCATTGATCAATTCTTGCGCGTGAAGATCGGACACGTTGATCACGATTGATTTTTTGCCTTGTGGTGGGAATTCGCGGTGAATCTTGGCGGGTAAATCTATTCTGTTGAACAGCTCTTCAAAACGTTCGTTTAATTCGATTACACAGTTAGCTTTCCGGTTGTCATCACGTGTCAACTTGTTGGCGAGCCTCGCACGATCCATCGCTCCCTGTTTCTGGCGCTGAAGTTTAACAATGTCCTCTTCATTAACCTCGTCAAGCATTGCCTCTTCCGCAAGCTGTCTCAGTACACGCCTGAACACGCTTTCTGGCACGTCTGGATACTTCCTTGACAATAATCGCCTTCCAAGCCCTGGATTGTCAAGTATGATCTCACGAACATCAACACATTCCTCTGCACTCATACGCTCTCCTAATCGGTTTTTAGCTGTGATGAACGATTGTGAAGTTGCTTGACACTATCATTATTTCCGAAAAATCTTTTGACAGATATGATCCTGCCTTGAGCCGTTTTTGAGGTTTGGCGAAAGGAACTTTTGATTTGTGTTCATACCAATCCTCTGGTTTTGTGCAGAATTTATGTTCCTTTGTTCTAATATCTACATCCATAAATCCATCGCTATCATAATGAAATGTTGCTCCTCTTTGGTATCCGTGCACAACGACAGTGTCACCATGATATTCAATAGTTACGTTCTCGCAAAAGCAATCTTCTGATCTGCTTACATGCTTACCTGTGTCTATCTTTAGTGCTCCGTTTTCCATTACTATATACGCCAGTTCATAACTTTCAGTATTCATAACCCCTCCCCTCAATAATTTTATCCACAGCCCGTCTCGCCTTAGAAATCCTGCGTTTTAGCCAGCGTTTTTCCTTTCTTCTATATCCTATCATGTATTGTGTTTCGTCCAAAAACGTTTTGTAGTTTGATTCTGTTTTTGAGGTTGGTTTCATTTTGTGTGGATATTTCCGACTACCTTTATATTTCCGCAACTATGCAAACAATGGATAGGCCAGAAAGAACTGAAATCTGACATAATAGGTACTTCTTTTGTTTTAATATTGTAGTGTTGATTTGAATTTAAAGCTATTGATTGTTTGTATTGAATAATATCACCTTCGTATATATCAACATTATTGCTGTCTTTAATCCCACAAAACTGGCCGACAGTCTCCGGCTTAACCTCATTGCAATAATATCCTATAGCCTTAAATTCTGATTTTGTAATTCCTTTTCCATCAACAATGCACTTAGCACCGTCAACATTAATTAATGAGCCATAAACCCACTCCCCACTTTCAACCGAAATCCCACGAAACCTAATCTCTCTGTTCATCTGTCATCCCCTCCATTTTTTCAAGCTGACTCATAAGAAGCCCAACAAGATAATTGTAATCCGAATCGTCAACAACCGGGATTGCAACAAAATTAATACCTGATTTTTTAAGCGCCTCAACTGTTTCTAAGGCTTTTCTCATTTCTACTGGCGTTGCCTTCTTCATATTTCAACCACCTCAAAATATTCACAATCAACAGGCTCGTCCAAATCAAGAACGCTTTCAACACCTGACCAACCGCCATCAATGCACATGTAATTCGAATATGGGGCATCGATTTGTTGGTCATTTTTGATTAGGCGTTTGCAGTTTGCGCATGTCTTTTTAGTATCTTCCGTTGCGAACCTCCGTGCAGATGTAGTTCAAAATACCACACCTAACCATCCTGTTACAATAGAAGTTATCCACATCATCAGCGCAATTATACAATAATAAACACCTTGTGCATAGTTCTGTGCCTGTTTTTGTGAATATAAATTCCTTACCACCCTTCTCAATAACCATAGTCTTCGGAATAACGATCTGGCTCATAAAACCTCCCCACAATAATGATATTTGCCTTGTGATAATCTCTCTTGAATACGTTGCCTACTTAGCTCTAAATCGTTCGTATTAGGCTCCAAGTCGTTGAACCAATGCAAAGGTATAGCCGAATCAATCTTAGGCTCAGGAAACGAAACTTTAAAGCCTCGTTCGTACATCTCGGAAACAATGGTATCATAACGATTCTTGAGCCACAAGAGTTTATTTGAAAAGAATTTCATGTGACCTGGACCGAGCTTGAATGTTTTTGGAATGTTGTAGGTTTGCGGCGTGAATCCTCGTTTGATGGCTGATGAAGTAAGTGTGAAGATCCTCGGAAGCTCACGATATTCTGCAATAAGATGTTCGTCCATAAGTTCGGATGGTGGGATTGTGTTGATTCTGGTCATGATGTCTCCTTTGCATTAATCAAAAACCCAACCCCACTAAACCACAGATTTGACGGGTTGTAAATGGCTATTTTGTTTCATCATGAATTTCTCCGCATGGGCATTCATAATATTCTCCAGCATGTTTCACTTGATCTTCATTTGGATTTAAGCCATGCGATATAAACATAGAAGCCTCTTTTATTATGTCTGATACCTTTGGCATATATTCTACAGCATAATCACCGTGATATTTTTCTGCCTGTTTACACGAAGGGAGCCACGACCAAAGCCTATACGCCGAATCACGTTGCTCTTCAAGTTCTCTTGCGAAAGAAATAATTTTTTGTTCCATTTTTATGCCCTTATGCCAGAAAAAGTGTTGTTGGTTTCTTATTCCATATTGTCGCGCTACTTATAAGGCCGCGTCATATATACCGGATAATCTTCATGAATTTCATACATACGTAAAAACTCTTCTGCCCTTTCAAAAAACATGTTGTTTTCAGCTTCCGAGTTTACAACCCTTGTGAAAGCCTCGCTCCTAAGGTTGTCTTTAGGATTCCATTCGTTATCGCATCCACGCTTGACTAAGTTTATTGGCTGAGATGATCCGAGAAACCGATTGCCCTTCCAACTTGTTGTTCCGATTTTCCAATTGATGATTTTTTCGTCGAGCAACAGTACACTTGCATGAATCGTTCTTGGGAATTCCATATTTAATATCCTGTAATTGAATTGTTTCCATAAACAATACATCATCGTTTTTTTGTTGTAAATGGTTTATTTCAAAAAGTGTTCAGGCTTGATTGGTCCGAGGAATTCAACATCGCCATCGTCCAAATCTTTTAACCTAAAAGGTTCAATTGCGAGTACGTTGTGAACCCATCCTGCCATTAATAAAACAACGTGATATTCCATGCCTTTTTTTGTTTTATCAACGTCACGCATAAAATACCACCCTACATCAGTCGGCTTTTGCTTTGTCCATTGCCTACTCATCAATCACCACCCTATACCATCCACAGCCCTTTGTTTTAGATTCTATTCCACTCAAAGTGTGTGCTTGACACGTTCTTACGCATCCAGGGTATTCACCATACGCAAAATAATATCCGCATCCGTTTTCGTTCTTGTGATAATATCCACCGCCTGGAGTCATCCAAACTCCACGACTGATAAGTTTAAATGCTCGTTTTGCGTTGTATTTTATTGATCTATCGATATGGTAGTTGAATTTATTAAACATCACACCCCCAAAATCCTAATAATCTCGTTAACCCCAGCCTGAATATACAGATCACCATTACCGCTTCGTTTCGACTCAAATTTCGCAGAGTTTAGCCTTGTTCTCATGCGTCCTCTTTCTCTATGCTTAATAGTCGCAATAGCAGTCGCATTGTGCGGGTTGATACCTGCAACCATAGCCGTGTATTTTTCATCTGAGGAGTTTACTTTTTCTTGGTGTCGGCCCATTATGTTATCTCCTTAAACGGCTTTTACATTCATGCAAGCGTTGTGGGCGTCAGCTTGCACAATAGTAAGCTTATTTGTGAATGATGTTTCGCCAGCAATTAAATAAGGGTCCATCACGGCCTCAGCACAAGCGTGTCGAGTAATCTTGTCTTGTTCTTTTGCGAATACCTCAAGATAATCAACCTGCGCCTCAGTATACCCTGCAACATTCATTGCCAGCCAAAATTCTGCGCGTTGTCGTGCTGTTTTCATATAGCCCCCTCAACTTCAAATTTGAAATCGTTTAAGTTTAAAATGTTATACCCAGTAAACCATAGATCATAATTATACTTTAAGCAAACAAAAAACATATCGTCGTGGTGGTATTTATAATCGTCATAATTTGGCACTATGTGTTTAAGTCGATCTGGCAAATATTTATCATACACAAGGGCGAATCCATCAAATTTACCATTAATAATGTACTCGCCATCGCGCATAGTCGCAAGCAGGTCTCCATTGATATATATAGTGTCAGCAGTTTTGATATTTACTGTTTCCAATGAATCAGTAAATGCTTTGACACGTACACATTTAAATCCTAAAAATATGAGCCATTGGCAATCCACGCCATTTCCATTATCATCACCTGAATGTATATTAGCCCAAATAACCTCGCCTCTTACCGTTTTCATAAATCCTCCTTTCAATCAACGTCACCAATAAATGAATAAACAAAAAGAACCATCGGCCAAAATATAACTTCTAATAGGTTCTTTCGCCTTGACTTTGCTTTGGCTACCAGTGTTGTAACTCCAAACCCAAGCACAAAATAAAAGGCACAAAATACTGCTACTGCTGCGTGTGTCATAATCAATCTCCTTTTTCAACCACCCTACCCTATTCGGCGGCATCTGTAAATGATTATTCCGCAATCTGCAAAAATGATTTACCTCTTGCCATAATCTGGGAGCCGCCTTTGAAGAACTTGCTATATGATTTTTCACCTTCGAACGCTTTTACAATGTCTTTGTCATCCTGGCTCATTTCATCGAAGCTTGTTTTACCGTAAGACGGTGGGAGCCAATTTTTTGACATAGATGCTGATCTGTTAAAACTGGCAAGCGTTTCATTGCTCTTGAATTGTAAATGAACAGTTCCTTTTTTGTGGATTTTCACAGTGAAATGAGTTGATTCAAGACCTGATGTAAAATTACTTCTAAGGCCGTCCGAAATTACATCAGAAAGCTTTGTTGTTTTGGTTCCTGCGCTGAAATAGTCCATCACCTTGTCTATATCATCAAACTTTCGAACAATGGAATGGTCAAGCCAGGACCGCCATCCGTTACTGTAAGAATCAACAAATGCGCTTGAATGAAACGGAATGATAACCTTTGGGCCAACCTTGAATACGTCGTTAGTCTTCCACTTGTCCCAATACAGCCTGTTTTTTTCGTGAATATTTGCGTCCCATGCATAAGACTTTGTAATATCATCAAACAACTGAACAGCTGCTTCAGACACAATGTCTTTATATGAATTCATAAGGTTCATAATAAATGTCATGATATTGCGTTCTGTGAAATCCATTTGCGCACGTTGCTCAAGCTCCGAAGTGAACTCATTGCGCTTCTTTTCTGTCATCCTCTCCTGTACTTCTTTTAGGTTTAGGGTTGACATCCAAAAATCTTTACGAACAGAATCAATAAACTCGTTGACTTCGCTTGTAACACGTTCTGTTAGCTTTTCTGGTTTTGATGTTGTAGCTCCGTTCGCAATGCTCAACGACAAATAATCTTTCAAGACTGTATGGTTTTTGTAAAACTCCATTATGGTTTTAACGCCAGACTCTATAGTCAGCCTAAATCGTGCGACAAGATCGGAAACAGTACCATGCTCAACAAGTTCGTTTTCGTTAATGTGTCCAGTTTCGTAAACGCTCGCTTTGTCTTCTGAACCATCGAATAAAATAGACTTGATATCGTTTTCAATGTTGATATAAATAAGTGCGATATCAATATCCGTCTTTCGTTCTGCGTCGCTAAACTCTCCCTCAAGGTATTCAATCTCAGCGCCTAATGATTCAAGCTTTTCAACGAGATATTGCCTCGATGTAGAGTAAGGATTGCGTATTGTTTCGGCGTTCAACAGGCAAACGATTTCGCCGTTATAAATAATGTCTATTGCTTTTAATAGATGCTTGTCACCATCGGCAAAGGGAGGGTTCATTAATATTGCGTCGTACTTGTTATCTCCCGCAAAGGTAAGAAAATCAGTGTCAACTAAAATCATCTTGTCTGCCAATAAAATACGCTGAAGGTTTGGGTCTTTTTCAATTACATGGATTTTTTTAATAGACAGCGCAGAACTAAGGCGACTGTCCATATCGCCACGGCTATAGTGCCATTGTTCATTGTATTGTTCGATGAATTTTGGAATGTCTCCCTTACCAGCTGATGGTTCAAGCATGAATTTAGGTCGACGCTTCAATTTGCCAAGCATCTTCTTTATTGTTTCTGGTTTTGTCGGATAGAATCCTGCGTTATCTGTGAAAATGTTCATCCCAATCTCCTTTAAAATTAACAATACCAAACCATACCACCGCTGATTTGGTATGTAAATGGTTGTTTGTTATTTTTTCACGACTTAAATAAACAAATGGTTTTTATCGCATAGTTTGGCTGCGTCATTATATGCATTAAGCCACGAAACACAGTTTTCCTCGTCGCCAAATTTTTTAATGGTCGTGCCTACACCTGTCAATGATTTGCACTCAAGTATCGGCCTATCTGGAACTTTTCCCCAAGGCCTACAACCAAAAAAGCACCATTCATTGATACCCATAAAAACGTAAACCTTTGCTGGGTATCCATTACCAAGACCCCTGAAGTGGTATCCAATCTTAACAACGTTTACAAGATGGTTAAGATCTCCAAGAGATGCAGGTTTAAGTTGCTTGATGATTGACTTTGACAGTTTCTTTTTTGTTGTTATGATTTCGATTTCCATTGTTCCTCCTTTTATTCCCCACAAACTACATATTTAACAACAGTAGGTTCAGCGTTGTAATCTGCGAATATATCACGATTGCATTTCGGGCATTGAAAAACTTGTGTGCTTAACCTTGTTGTTAATGGCGAAAATCTCTTCCCGCAATCACAAATAACAACCCATTTATTCGTTCTTTGATCTTGCGATAATCCACCGAATTTTATTTCCATACAGCCCCCTAAGATTAATCTAACTTGTTTGTGGTTATTTGTTTTCAACACTATCACTTTTCGCACCGTTTAAAAAGGCTTGAAATAGAATTGACTTTAACTTTCCATTTACGATGTTTTGTTTTTACTTTGCAAACGAATGATTCGTCTGTGAAATCATAGCTCAATATCCTCGTTCTTCTTTCTTCAAGCTCTTCGGCTGTCAGTATCTTTCTTCCTATGAATGAATATATTCCCATAGTTGCCCTTTTGGTTTTTTGGCTATTGGCTAATCGGCCATGTATCGTCCCATACTTGCCCTTCGCATAGTAAGGTATACAAGGCTTGCTTGTGTCTGTTTTTGACACAACTTCTGAACCATTCAGAGCTTAACTCAACACTACATAAAAGTCGATATGAAATTTTAATTGCTGCCACTTTGTAATAATATTCTGGATATTCTTTCATGGTGTCTCATTATTTATTAATAAGCTCTTCTATCTCAAAGATAACGCCCCTAAACTCGTACATGTTAAAATCAAGATCGCTAAGGCATACACCGTCTGGATCTTGAACGTAAATGGCATCAGCGACACATTTTGCTGCATGTTCGAATCTTTCTCTCAAGTCGTCTATCTTGGCTTTGTGGTCTTTCATGGGATTATCTTCCTTTTGGTTGATATTTAAGGCTATGTGACTCTTCAATAACATTACAATATTCCCACAGTTTATTCCACTGATATTTGTAAAAAAGATTGTAAACCGGAATTCCAAGGTGCTGTGCGTATCTTAGCGCCTGACCTGTCCCACCGTCCTGAGCACCGTTTGGTGTCCAGCAGATAACAAAGTCAACAGGTTTGTCAAGGTTTTTACCACAAATAATCATCATATTGCGACCCATAAGGCCCTTGCTATATCCTTGTATGGCTTTCCAGTTTGGGTGGAATTCTGAGGCTAACTGTTCGGCCTGTGGTGTCGAGTCTTTCGCCGTAAATATCTCTGATATTCTTGCACCAGCTTGAAAAGCCCCGTCTGCACCAATTGCGCCACCAGATCTTAACGTGTGGTTGTTAGCAGTCAAAAAGTTTGACCACTGTGCCATGGCTGCCAAGACGTGTTGTGGTGTCTTTCTTGATCCTATACCAGCAAATAGTTTTTGTTTCATTGCTGCCCCTTTGTTAAAGTTTTTATTCACACAAGACAGCCCATGCGTGTCCAACATCATATCCACTTGGGCTTGGCTCGTCTGGATGAACGTCTTTCCTGATAATCTCTGCGCATCTTTTAAGTTCAACGATATAGTCAGATAACCTTTTAGATAAATACTCGGGCGAAAAGTTATCATAAATATCTTGGTGCCAAGATTCTGGCAACACACTAATGATCTCAATGTCCAAACTCATATTTTTTTTCCTTCTGGTTAAAGTTCTCTCGCTCCCATCAAAGGATTTGATGGCTTATTGAGATTCTTTATTAAACTTATTTATTATATTCTTTATTCCGTTACAGTTTCGATACCTACTCTGTTACAGTTTGACAACATGCCTTGTTACAGTTAGGGCACATACTCTGTTACACCCGGTGTAACATGGATTTAGCACGGATCACCGAACTCACTTATATACGCATCATATGTTATAGTATGGTGCGTCTCGAAAAAGCTATTCGTTTCATAATCAGAAAATGCAGAATGGACTATTCCAATATCATGGTTGAACCAATAAAAGTTATTAGCCCTTCCGCCATTGTATCCGTGCCTATTTTTTGTGACAGATATGAAACCCTTACTCTTGAGCGCAGAAACACCTTTTACAATTGTTGTATGTGAACACCCTGTCTGCTCTGATATTTTACGCATACCAGGAATACAAATATAACTTATCGTATTGCGGTGCTTCAATATTGTCAACAGAATGCGCAACTCTGAATGTGTTAATTTACCGGCTGGAGTTTCGAGATAGAAATTATTCGTGGTGAGATTGTTCAGTGGATAGTCGTGTGATATCATGATATGTTCCTTGTCCGCCCTTGCCCTGAAATATGGGGACTGAGCGCGGCGCTTGTGGACAAGGAAGTCAAGCGCCAAGGTAGCTAACCTTTGCTCAGTTGATTTGTATCTTATTATACATCACATGCTTCGTCAAGTCAAAAAATCAGCTGTAAAGAAAAACTTGACAGCTCGAATCAATCTCCACTTAGTCCTCTAAAAATACCTGCAAAAAATCCGTAAGCCATACCTCCTATACCGCGAACAATGGCCCATGGAACAATACCAAGCAGGCCAAACGCCAAGAAAAACATCGTTGCAAATATAAGCTCGAATAGTAGTTTTATGTCATATTAACATCCTTTGTTATAGAAAAAATATATGCTTGTATTTGGGTTATCAATCTTACTTATCCAATATACCACGAATCATGCTTGAGATTGTAATCTTTTTCAGAAATATTTGAGTTGTCAAGCCTAATATAAACATCCTCATCTTCCGTTAAGTTGGTTGCGTAGCCAATCAATTCATCTACCGCAGACTTGAGTTTTTTATAATATTGTCGTCCACCGTTCATTTCAGCATACCAAACTCTTTTTTTGGGCCCGTTGATTCTTGTTCCTATTTCGCGCTGAACCTTATCCCTAAGTTCGTCAAGTTCATCTTCTGTCATCGTGTTAAGATCTATTTTTTTCATTTTAATCCTCCGCAGCCTCAAGCAACAGCTTCTTTGCCACCTCAAGCAGCCATAAAACATCACCACCATTTGCCTTGGAAGACCCAAAATAGAAGAAACCTTCCTTGTCATATCCAAGAACCAAAGCGCTATCGAGTTTGCCAACTGCTTCTGTTAGCACTCTATCCGGTGGCAAGTCAAGCGTTGTGATTGTTTTTAGGTTTATTACGTTGTTTCCAGACATCTACCACACCTCCAATTCGTCTTTTCTTGCGTCTTTGATATTTCTGATAGCCCATGCAAGTCCAAGCAAGTAGCGGTCACTCACTGGCTTCTTTTCAAGCAATCTATTGATTGTTCCGGCGCATATTTCGCCTAAACGGTTGCCCTCAATGCTGCACGATGCGAACGCCTCAAGATATCCTTGCAACTCGCCGATAGAAAGTTTTTTGATGTATTCAAGAGCTTCGTATGCTGCCGGATGCGGCTCTGTTGGGTTTAGTTCTGATCTATCCATTTATCAACTCCATTCGGCCAAAGCAATAGTTACAACTCCAATAGTATCTTTCTTGGTCGGCGGTTACAATCATATGACACTTATCGCACCTATATTTATACCGTTTCTCTTCAAAATTTTTACACTCAGGTGTTTCTCCGTGCATAAACGACAGTGTCACACTTCTTTTAGAGCAGACACCATTAACTTGATATTCACATCCTTTTACGCAGGTTATTGTTGTCATATCACTCCCCATCAATAAAAACATTATCAGGAATATTAAACCGTCGCCTTGCTTCGGTTAGGGTGATTGTTTCGGGTTTGATTTCGCGGATAATAGATGCGTAAAACGTGCCGAAGTAAAATGGTGATCCCGTGTGGTCAACGCACTGAAGCCTATTCTTAATCCACGTTGTTCCGTCTGTTCCACCAAGCCACTCTACTTCTTTATTTACGAGATAAAGAGCATCATCTCGGTTCCATGATCCATAAACCTTGGCCCCATCTTCGATCTTTGTGGCTGATGTACATCGGAATGTGTCGCGGCCTGTTTCGCACAGCCTGCCAGTGTTTGGATATTTCGTTCCGCACCATTCGAATGCGTCCCCTATCGCTGCCGGGCACCCATCGCATCCGCAATTTTCAGAATTGTCCCCAAACACAAACATCATACCGTTTTCTTTAACAATAACATGCCCTTTCTTGTCCATCGCATTCTCCTTACTGTTCATGTTTAACAAACTCCTCAAGAACCTCAATGCGCCTGTTCTGTTCTCCGATAGCAACAGTAAACGCATTTAACGATTCGACTATTAGGTTTACGGTCAACGCTAATATTTCAAGCGATGTCATTATTTCTTCGGGTTTTGGTTGCATTGTTCCTCCTTATTTAAAGTTACTTCACCTTAACCCATATCCGAACGTATTACAATGATAAACTTCACAAATTTGACATAGAACGTTTCTATAGGTAATATAGTAGCAAACAATAACGGAGGGCTGTGCCCACCATAACCAACTATCGAGGTTCGATACAATATGGCAATCGCTGAAAAGTACAGCAAGAAAGAAGATATCCCAGAGGGTTTTGAAGACGACTACACAGAATATGACGATAACGGTGAAAAAGTTTTTATTTTAAGGCACCTTATCGGGGCGCTACAGGCAAAGGCCCACGAAAAAGAGGCGCGAAAAAAAGAGACGGAAGCCCTAAAAGCCGCACAAGAAAAAATCGCTGCTCAAGAGGCTCTTGACAAAAAACGTCGAGATGAAATTGAGGAAGCGAGAAAAAAAGAGCTTGAGACATCCGGTAAATGGGAAGAACTGAGAAAACTTGAAGAAGAAAAAAGGCTTACCGACAAAGCCGAGAGCGAAAAAGCAATTGCGGCCTTGAATGCAAAACTTAAGGCTATGGAAGAAGCGGCAGAACGAGAGAAAATCGGTGCTTATTGCTCTAAAATTTCAGCTGAAATTGCATTACCTGGGGCTGTTGAGTCACTTCGCCTCTTGATTGAATTGAAACGAACAAAAATGGTGGACGGTCAGCTTGTAGTATTGGATAGAGCTGGAATGGCCGTATCGTGGGACAAGGATCAGTTAATTGCTGATATCAAAGATGATCCTTTTTTCGCCCCCTTAATCCAAGGCTCAAAGGCTACTGGCGGCGGTGCTGTTGGTGGCGGCAGCGGTGCTGCACCAGGCAAACCATTCAAAGATTATACTGAACAAGAACGAGTGCAGTTGTTTCTAACTAAACCGGAAAAATTCCGGGAACTTGCAGCCGCCGAAAAATTAAAAGGAAAGTAAAAAATGGCATCAACATTGCTGTCAGATGTAATTATTCCAGAGGTTTACGCAACATATACCGCAGTAGACTCACCCGAAACCACCGCTTTTTATCAGAGTGGAATCGTAACTCAAAACGCAATGCTCCAGGCTAAGGCCAACGAGGGCGGTAACATTCTGACCCTTCCTTTCTGGAAGGATCTTGACGCGACCGCAGAGCCTAACCTGTCGAACGATAACCCTGCCGATATTGCTGTGCCTCAGAAGGTTACGGCTGGTGAGCAGATCGCTCGCATGGTTTATCTTAACCAATCTTATAGCGCGGCTGATCTTGTCGGCGAGATTGCTGGATCAAGCCCTATGCAGCAGGTTCGAAACCGTTTTGGCACCTACTGGCAGCGTCAGTGGAACCGCCGTATCATTGCGATGTCAGTCGGCCTCCTTGCTGATAACGTAGCAGCTAACGGTGGCGATATGGTGAACGATATCTCCATTGAAGACGGTAACAACGCAGCTGCTACCAACCTGTTTAGCCGATCAGGTTATACCGGATCTATCTTCACCCTTGGCGATGCATTCGGTGAGGTTGGCGCAATCGCTGTACACTCAGTTGTTTACAAGCGAATGGTTGATAATAACGATATCGACTTTATCAGACCTTCCGACGGCACTCCCGATATTCCCATGTTCCTTGGATCAAGGGTTATTGTTGACGATAGTATGCCTGTGGTTGCCGGTGGAACTTCTGGTTACAAATACACCAGTGTGCTGTTCGGCTCAGGCGCTTTCGGGTATGGCGAAGGTACTCCCGATGTCCCTATGGCTACCAAGCGCGAAGAGCTCCAGGGCAACGGTGGTGGTATCGATATTGCTATCGAGCGTAAATCTTGGCTACTTCATCCGTTCGGTTACAAAGCGGTTGGAACCCCTGCCGCTGGTGAGCCTGGTTACACCCTTGCTGAACTCAAACTTGCTACCACCTGGGAGCGTGTTGTCGAGCGTAAAAACGTACCTATGGCATTCCTTGTAACTAACGGTTAATAACTTTTTAACTATTGGGGGCTTAGTGCCCCCTTATATATAAGGAATTGAAAATGTCACGAGTATACGGGCTTGAACAAGGCCAAAATGGAACAAAACACATCAACATTATGCTGCCCACAAACGGAACACCTGTAAACGCTGTTGCGTCTCAGGGCACACTCACAATGGATACGCAGCCGACAGTTGGCAACACAATGACAATCGGCACCACGATTTATACATTCACAACCGACGGTACAGCAGCAACAGCCGGGGAGATTGACGTAGGTGCGGATGTCGCCGACGCAAAAACTCTTGTGGTCGCAGCTATTAACGGAACGGATGGTATCAACGTGGCACACCCGCTTGTTACTGCCGCAGCATTCGTTGGCGACGATTGCGTTATCACTGCAAAGGTTAAGGGTGTTTCTGGCGATCTAATTGCGACGACCGAAACATTTACCGCCGTCACAAACGTATTCGACGCAGCCACTCTTGGTACAACCACAGTGGGAGTTGACGGAACGGTGGGGCAGGCTGGCGAGAAGAAAATCGATGATAGTTACGAGTATACTGCTCTTGACGACAACGATATTTTTGACGCCAACTGGGTTCGAGCAGCACACGCCACATATTAATAAATAGATAAGCCGTGGGATAATACCCACGGCTTTGAAAGGATATCATGGAACATCAATTTAGTCCTCAAGATCTTCTAAAATCAGCAACTATGATTGATCGCCGTCTTGCAGGAGAGGTTTTTGCTGAAAAAGAAGAACAAACCAATCAAGATACCAAGCCGCGAAAAAAGAAGGCCGATAAATAATGGCAACAATTATCGTTGAAGATGGAACCATTATTGCTGGATCTAATAGCTATGTAGACGTTGCAACATTGAGCCAATACGCAGCAGATAGGGGGATTACACTTACTTCTGATGCTTCCGAACTTCTGATTTCTGCTATCGATTATCTTGAGACGCTGAAGTTTATTGGCACCAGAGAAACCCGCGATCAATCTTTACAGTGGCCCAGGATAAACGTTTACATCGATGGTTTTTACTATGCTCCAACTGAGATTCCAAACAAGCTAAAAGTGGCTCAGATTGAAGTGGCATTGTCGATTGATTCAGACCTTGATCCTTTGGCTGTTATCGACAGGCAAACGACAATGGAAAAGGTGGGCCCGATTGAAGTCGAATACAGCAAGAGCAGTTCAGTAAACGCAATAAATCCTAAGATTTCAAAGGCCCTATTAGGATTGGTTGTTGGTGCTATCGGTTTTCAATTTGAGGTTAAAAGAGCGTAATGGGTTTTTACGATAACGCAGCAAAAACGGCCCAGAATCTACTTAAAAAGTTTGGGCAACCCATCACATTCACCCACGTAGAAAAGGGCGTTTTTGACCCGGCTTCAGGCTCATACGCTGCTGGTGTTACCACAAACCATATAGCCAACGGCGCAAGGTTCGACTACAACTCAAGAGAGATCGACGGGACAACTATCATTTCAGGCGATTGTCGTGTTTATCTTGAGGCTAAAGGTTATGTTCCGCAAGTTGACGATACTTGCGTAATTGACGGAAAAACTTGGCGCGTCCAGAATCCAAGGCCGCTTAGTCCAGCTGGTAGCAATATTCTTTTTGATTTGAATTTGAGAGGTTAGAATGACATTTTCGAAAGACCTCAAAACATTCTCAATCAACTTTGGCGAAGTTTGCGATAAGACTTTTCGGGGTACTTCGATTGCCATGTCTCGTGGCGTAATAGAAAAAACACCAGTAGATACGGGCCGAGCAAGGGGCAATTGGTTTCCATCATTTGATACACCGTCAACAGAAATAACATCCAAAACATCTAAACTTGGTGCTGAATCAATTATAAGGACGGTACAAAAGGTAAGTGAACTGACAACAGACAAATCATTTTTTTTGACTAATAACTTGCCATATATTGTAGTTTTGGAAAATGGATCATCAACACAAGCGCCCAATGGCATGGTCGCTATAACGGTGAACGAATTCCAGAGAGTTGTAAACGAACAAGCCAATAAAAATAGGCGATAAATGGGAGTTTTTAATGATATATTGTCTGGTTTGTCTGGCAGGCTCGCTACTATGCCGAACCTGCCAGATGTAGCATGGATGAACGCTAAATTTGAGCGAAAAAGTAGCGTTGAATATTTGGCTGAATTTATTCTCCCGGCAGACACCGAGCAAGCCGGTCTTGGCGACTCTGGAATAAACGAGGATATAGGAATATACCAAGTAAACGTTCATATACCTAAAGATATTGGGCGCGGACGCGCTATAGAGCTGGCTGATTTAATTGCCGACCATTTCTCACGTGGATTAGTAATAACAAAAAATTCAACAAACTTAAGAATTACAGGCGGGTCAATAGGTGTCCCGCTTACGGATGATATATTTTATATGATCCCGGTTCGAATAAGATACCAAACTTTTACACAACCGAGGTAAAAAATGACAATTGCAACCGGATCACGTCATTCGATGGCGTATGTTGCCGAAGTTACATACGGGACAACCCCTGCAACACCTGTATTTAAACCAATCAGACACACAGGTACAACTCTTGGCTTGTCTAAAGACAGTATCCAGTCAGAAGAGATTAGATCTGATAGGCAAATTTCGGATCTTAGACATGGAAACAAAAGTTCTTCTGGTGATATTAATACTGAGATTTCATACGGTTCTTTTGACGATTTCCTCGAAGCAGGTCTTGGCGGAACCTGGACAACAAACGTCCTTAAGGCCGGAGTCGAAAGGCGATCGTTTACGGTAGAAAGATTTTTCTCAGATATCACACTTTATAATAGATTTACAGGGGCAGAAGTTAACACTATTGGTATTTCCGTTGCACCTAACACTATTTCGAGTGTAACGTTTGGAATGATGGCGCAGGGGATGGATGTTAGTGAGTCTTTGATTGTTGGAGCAACATATGACAGCCCTACTACCACAAGCCCGTTCGATTCATTCACCTGTACCCTGCTTGAGGGTGGCGTTGGCATCAATGTTGTAACAGCTCTTGATATCAACCTCGACAACGGGCAAGAAACCACCTTCGTTCTTTGCTCTGACGAAACACTTCGGCCATCAATTGGGCGCTCTAACGTCACTGGATCAATGAGTGTTTATTTTGAAAATAAAACACTTCTTGAAAAGTTCATCAACGAAACCGAATCATCAATTAACTTGACAATTGAAGACCCTGCCGGAAATCAATATGAGATCCTTTTGCCTCGCATCAAATACAACTCAGGCCAACCTGACGTAACGGCAGAAGGACCAATTACGCTCACTATGGATTTTCAGGCATTGCTTGATAGCGTAACCGGCACAAACATTCAGATTACAAGGACTCCCGTATAGTGGATTTTAATAAGCTTTGCACGGCTGAAGCCCATGATAAAGGGGCTGAGTTGACAATCATTGACCCAATTGATTTCACAGAAACCGATTTTGTAATCACTCTACAAGGCAGGGATTCTAAGTCTTTCCGCTTTAAAAACAAGTCAAACATGAGCAAAGCTCTCAATAGGTTACAGAAGGGTGAAACACCTACAGACGAAGAGCTTGATGAGTTGGATGTTGATACGCTTGTTGAATGCACAACCTGTTGGAGAGGATTGTTTAACGGTGATGATGAAATTGAATTTACAAAAGAACAAGCAAAACAATTATATCTTGCAGCTCCATCGGTAAGAGAACAGGCCGAGAGGTTCGTAAAAGACCGCGAAAATTTTACTTAGGGCTGACTGATAATTTCCTTAAATATGCCCGTTGGTGCTTTTGGGCTAACGGGTATGACAAGGGCAGTAAAGTTAGCCGTATACAGAACCTAAGACAAGTCGAAAAAACGTTAAAGAGGAGGCCGAAGGAACTCGAAGACCAGCCAAAACTAAAGGCTGAAATTGGTTACTTGTGGCCTCTTTTTTGTGAAATAAAAAATAGTTGTGAAAGTGTAATCACATTTCCAGACATCAAAGCCTACTGTGAACTAACAGGCGAGATTTTAGAGCCGTGGGAAGTTCGGGCTATTAGATATGCAGATGACGCCAAGAGGCAAGAGGACGCGAAACAATGGCAGACATAGCAAGGCTAATATTACGTGTCGACTCAAAAGGAGTCGCTGAAGCCAAAACAAAGGTTGACAACCTTACCAAGTCAGGGCAAAAGGCTGAAAAGTCATTTACCGCGCTAAAGGGTATCATCGGGGTTGCTTTTGCTGGTGCTGTGCTGCGTCAGGCGATAAAATATTCGGACGCCATAACACAAGTTAACTCAAGATTATCAATACTTATAAAGTCTCAAAAAGAACTTGTTTCTGTAACCGATGATTTGTTTAAAATATCGCAAAAAAACAGGGCCGGATATGAAGAGACGGCCGATTTGTTTTATAGAATAAGGCGCTCTTTTAGTGAACTTGATGTTACAACACAGGAGGTTACAAAGGCCACAGAAGCTCTTGGAAAGGCAATTGCTATATCTGGGGGATCAGCCGAAGGCGCAAGGGCCGCACTAATACAGTTGGGGCAAGGATTCGCGTCAGGCGTTCTTCGCGGTGAGGAATTTAACTCTATCATGGAGCAAGCGCCACGGATAGCTAAGGCCCTTGCCGATTCATTAGGTGTCACAACGGGACAACTAAGAAACATGGCGGCTGAGGGAGCGCTAACCTCTGACGTTGTTCTGAAGGGAATTCTTAGCCAAGCAAGCGCATTAAATGACGAGTTTTCAAATATAAAACCAACAATTGGTTCCGCCACAACAACGCTTACTAATAGTTTGCAAAAATTAGTTGGTGAGTTCTCATCTACCACTGGTGCTGGCGAAGGTGTCGCTATGACCATAATCAGGATTAGCGATAATATTGACCAGTGGGCAAAAAGCAATAAAACTCTACTTAATCAAGATTTGCCAGAATTTTTTGAGAGAATGGGGAGTCTGATTGGCCCGGTTGCTGGTGCGGCTGAAAGGCTCGTTTCTGCCTTCTCGAACATAGGTAGGGCTATTGTCTTAATAAATAATGATTTACTTGATTTTAGCGACCTCGCTTTTTCAAGCGCCGAAGAACTTGACGCATTACTAAAGCAAATGGAGAAAGACCCAGTACCAAGAGAAATGCGACGTAGCTTAATCGAATTGCAAAAAGAATATGATGAACTACACAAGCTCAACATGCGAGTTTTTAGAGATGATATTGACGTTCAGCGTTTCAAGGAAGTCGGCGATGAGTTAAGGTCGCTTAAGAAAGAAATTTCTACTTTGGAAGAAACGTCAACACTCAAAATAGAACTTGAAAATGCAATGCGAGCCGCTGGTACATCTTTTGACACAGAAGTTAGAAATAGGGTCCAACTCTTCGCTGATGAAATGAGAAACGCCATGCGAGGGGCTGGTACAATGGAAGGCCCTTCAAAGGTTGGTAAAGTTAAAAAAACAGGTGCAAAAGTTTTAGATCCAGACTTAATAAACAGGATAAGTGTAATAAAAGAATCGCTTAAAACAGAAGAACAATTAGAAAACGAATCATACACCAAAAGAGTTTTAAGTCTTATAAGCGCAGAAGAAATGAAGCTCTTATCTACGCAAGAGGCAAATGCCCTAATAGAACAAGAGCAGGCGAGACACCAACAGCGCTTATCCGAAATAGACAAAGAAGAAATAGAGATGCGGAACAAGTATCTCACAGAGTCCCAGGCCAGCACGATTGACGCAGTAGGAAGCATTTTTGGAAACCTTGCAACGCTTATGAGCCAAGGTGGTAAAGACGCATTTGAGGCATACAAGGTGTTTGCCATAGCACAAGCAGGCGTATCTGGGGCGATGGCTGTAATCCAAGCGTTAGCAGCCCCGGCACCGCCTCCAATTCCGCAAATCTTGGCAGCAACAACGGGCGCACTTGTGGCGACTCAAATGGCAATGATTAGCCAACAGAGTTATTCAGGTAGAGCATTAGGTGGGCAGGTATCATCAGGAACATCTTACCTTGTAGGTGAGAGAGGTCCTGAACTTTTGACCATGGGGAATAATAGTGGTAATATTACACCTAATAACAAGCTCGGTGGAAGTGGCGGATTACCTCCGATGACAATGGTCTTTCAGGTATCAGCCGGAGTTGAAGGCACAGTAAGAGCAGAAATGATGAGAATGGCACCACTAATCGCAGCACAAGCGCAGTCAGGAGTAGAATCAGCAATGTATAAAGGTGGTAGCATGTCAAGGGCAGCAGGGAGACGTAGATAATGGCTGTTGTTGATTTTCCAAATATCATCCCTGAAAATATGACGTGGGGTTTAGTTGCAAACACAAAGGCTTTTACATCGCAACTAAACCAATCCGTCCAGACTGGAGAATTGCCCGGTTCTAAATGGATTTCCACCTTGACATTTACTAACCGGTTTGGTCGAGAGGCAAGGGCTTTAAGGGGTTTTCTTGCCGGACTAAACGGCATGGCTGGGAGATTTAGGTTATCCCCTGAAGACTCAGAATCTATTGGCACCGCCCTTGGCACTGGTACGGTCAACGGAACGGGTCAAACAGGTTCTACGCTCGTAACTGATGGATGGGACGCAGGTCAACCTTTACTTTTTGCTATTGGGGATTATTTTGAGGTTAACGGTGAGCTGAAAATGATCACAGCTGATATATCGAGCGACGGAAGCGGAAACGCAACTTTGCAATTTGCTCCACCTCTAAGAAAGCCTGTATCTGATGGAAACCAAATTGTAACTGACAACCCAAAAGTTACTATGATGCTTAGTTCAAACGACCAATCCCAATGGGATGTTACATCACCTATTATTTACGCCATGTCAATTTCGTGTGAAGAGGCGTTGGATATATAATGAGGGGCTTACATCCTGATACTATTACTGCGTTAGAACAGGGCCATGTTCGGTGGCTTGTTTTAACTAAAGTAGAGTTTGATTCTGAAACTCTGGCTTTTAACTCATCTTTTGCTGAATTTACGTGGAACGGTACAACTTTTATAGGACTTGGAAACCTTGGAAACGTATCAAATACAGCCGAAAACACAAAACTCGACCCTGCTGATTATGCAATAACTATTACAGGTGTTGATAACACTGTTTTGGTTGCTGCTCTTGATCAAGATTATCTTAACAGGCCTGCCACATGTTGGGTTGCGGCTCTTGATGATAATATGCAAATCATAGGCGAGCCAATACTGTATTTTAAAGGCTTGGTTGACTCTATTGATGGCACATATGGCAATGAGGCAAGCGTTGTTATCAGCGTTACAGACAGGATGGCCGAGTGGTCAAGGGCGAGAATATCCAGATATACGAATCAAGAACAACAGGCTAAATATCCTGGCGACAAAGGCTTCGAATACGTAAGCGAAATATCAACCAAAAAAGTTACTTGGCCCGCGAAGGAGTGGTTTGAAAAAAACAAGTAGGATAAAATATGTCTAAGTGGACAAAATTCCGGGATAAAGTAACTAAGCCAGCGAAAAGAGTTGGTGATATTGCGACCGATATCGCCCATGGTGATTTAGATCAGGCTTTCAAAGACTTTGTTAAACTTGGCGGTGATATAACTGTTGCTCAGTTAGAACTTACCGGCCTACCTTCTGTTGGCCGAGCTGTGTTAGATTATATAACTCCAAGCGTTCCACCGATTGAGTATGAAGACCGCGAACGAATGACTAACGGCGCAGCAAACGCACGACGTATCGTATATGGTCAAGCTAAAGTCGGAGGACAGGTTGCATACTGGGAATCAAGCGGAACTGATGATATTTATTTTCATGTAATTTCTGTTTTTGCGGCGCATTCGTGCCAAGAAATTGGAGATATTTATTTTGGTGACAAACTTGCTTTTGTTTGGAACGGGTCATTTCACGTATCCCAAGGTGATTTTGTTGGAAAGGCCACGGTATATTATGAGACAGGGAAACAGACTGGTGCAAATGCTCAAATTTTAGCAGATTCGCCTCTAAGTTGGACTGAAAACCACAAATTACTTGGTCAGACATACGCATATTTCAAGCTTGTTTATGACACAACAGTTTATTCTGGTGGGGTACCGAGTATATCCGCTGTTTTAAAAGGCAAAGATACCATATGGGACCCAAGAACAAACACTTACGGATATACGTCAAACCACGCTCTGTGCTGCCTTGATTATCTAATTTGGGGAGATGGACTAAGGGCCAATGTCTCAGAACTAAATATAGACTCTTTTAAAGAATCTGCAACGATATCTGACCAACTTGTAGCGTCCGGTGTTGGCAAAACAGAAAAAAGATACACCGTGAATGGCTCTCTATCATATCAGGCCGCTGTTTTAGATAATTTTCAGGAATTACTTAAAGCTGGTGCGGCATCATGCCCAGCCCCAAATGGTATTTTTACTTTTGTCCCAGGTATCTATACAGCACCAGATTCTTATTTACAATTTGACGAAGACGACCTTATTTCTGGGCTTAGTTTCTCTCCAGGATCTGGAAAAAATAGCAAATACAACTATGCCAAGGGGACGTTTGTTGATCCATCAAATAACTATGCCCTTGTTGAGTTTGTTCAACTCCCAATAGAAGGATATATAGCAAGGGACGGTGAGGAGCTTGTATATGATCAAAAATGGCCTTTAACCAATAGCGGCACTGCGGCACGTAGGCTGTCAAAAATAGCAGTCGAAAACAGCCGTTTTGGGCTTACTGTATCGGCGACTTTTAAATACCGAATGTTGAGCGCAATTGTAGGCGATAGAATTTATTTGACCATCTCCGATTTGGGCTGGATATCAAAAACATTCAGAGTTGTAGACCTGTCTTTTGGTTTAATGACTGGCGTAAAGGTTGTTTTACGAGAGGACTCTGTTGATGTTTGGGATTGGCAGGAAGGGGATGCGTTAGAGGTTACTGTTCCACCTGCGCTTAACATACCGAGTGGCTTAGTTGTTACAATACCTTCAAATATTCAATTTCGCGAAGAGCTATATTCTACCAATGCAAAGACTCAAGTAAAGACAAGAGTTTTTGTTTCTTGGGCTGGCGGTGCATCCGATATTGGGTATGATATTCAGTATAGAATTCCTGGAGGCGCTTGGGTTAATGGTGCCACATATTGGCAAGCAAACGAAAAACCACTTGATGACTTCCAGCTTGGCCTTTATCAATTCAGAGTCCGTTCTATAAACGGTCTTGGTAAAAAATCAGATTGGTCATCGGCTTCATATACTGTTTTGGGTAAACTCGCACCGCCTCCAGACGTTCCTGGCATGGTAATAACTGACGGGATATTATCTTGGACCTACCCAAATAAACCTGCTGATTTTCTTGGTTTTAAAGTCAGGGGGCTTGAGGGCGGAGACACAATATGGAACATCGCATTAGACTCGCATGAAGGATACATTTCCCACACAAGCTTTGATGTGTCAAACCAACTAAGCGGCACTAAAACATTTTTAGTAAAGGCAGTCGATACAAGCCTAATTGAGTCGGAAAATGCGGCATATGTAATCACTGGAATTGGCGACCCTGATATAGATAATATTATTCTTTCGCAGGAATATAAGGGTCTTGGCTGGCCTGGTGACATTTCATACGATGGCCTATATATCCATGATTATTTTTATCCTTCTTCGGACACAAATTTTTACCCTAACGAAAACACTGGAATATACCAAAACGAATCAGGTTTAATAGATATCGATGGTAACATAACGGCACTTGATCAAAGCCTATTCTATGGCGCTCCGACAGCTCTTTATTACGGAGCACCAACAGAACTTTATTACAACACATCATTCCTTGATTTAATATATGATTTTAGTTATACGGTCGACCCTTTAGACAAGGGTAGCCAACTTGTGGTATCTTATATTACAACATCTGATTCTGCATATCTCCAAAGATTCGCGCTTGGATCAAGGGATGTTTCTACTCTTTCACCATTCGGTGGCGTAATAAAGAATGCCAAAGATGGCGATTATAGATTTAGGCTTGTTGTCCCTGGTGAGCAAAATGTAACAACACCTAAAATAACATCTGTCATTGTATCCTTAGATGTTCCAGACATTGTTGAATCTCTTAATGATGTTGCGATATCAAGCTTGGGCACAAGACTACCGTTGTCAAGGACATATAGAGGTATTAAGCACGTTAGCCTTACTATACAAGATGATGCGAGCGGTGCGGTTACGGCAAAGATATTCGACAGAAACGCAACCCTTGGCCCTCTCATAAAGGTTTTTAACGATTTGGGAAATCCAGTAAACACAATAATTGATGCAGACATAAGAGGCTATTAATGGCACTACCAAACAGAGGAACTTTTCAACAACTTGGAACGCTTACAAACCAGCAAGCTGCTGATGCCCACACATTAGTAAGGGACCAGGTTGCGTTTAATGGTGCTCCTTGGGAAATTGCTACGCCATATATTCACCCATGCATGACTCGTGGAAGTGATGGGATTTTATATGATTCTATACAAAGCTCTACGGGGCAAAATCCAGTTGATGATATTTTGAATGTATATTGGGCTAAACATATAAGAGACTCATCTGAAACAGTAAAAGGTGTTGTTGAGAAGGCTACACAGACAGAAGCCGACAGCGGAACAGACAACGAAAGGTATATGACACCCGCCCTCGTAAAGCGCAGGATAGATGCAATGTCCACTGGCGAAAGGAATATATTATCCATTAACACAGGATGGAGTTCCGCAGTTTTCCCTGCTGAATATAGGGTTATTAATGGAGGAGACTCAATCCAATTATACGGGTCAATATTATTGAACAATACATCATATGCAGGGTCAACATTTTTAACTCTGCCTTTAGATGTTCGCCCAATAAAATTTAACAGAATAGCGGCACAAGTAGACTTAGGCCCTGGCCTTACGTTTGGATATGCTGGTTTTAGCACTGACGGTGGGGTCATCGCCAAAAAAGATAACAATGTTAATTTAGGGCTTGGTAATTCAATTGTATTGGATGGAATAATATTACCAATAACATAGGGTATAGAGCATGACACTACCAGCAAAAAACACATTAGGCGACGTAAACATACTAAGAGACGCCTATAGAACAGCAATCGAAGCCCAACGAGATCAAATAGCGTTTTTAGGAACTGATTGGGAACCAACTCTTCAGTACATTCATCCCTGCTCAACACGTGGATCTGATGGCATTTTATATGATTCACTGCAATCATCTTTAGGGCAAGATCCAACAACCCCATCAAGCGCATATTGGGCTGACCATAAAAACGTTCCGGCTGATACTGGGGTTTATGACACTATTGCTCAGTTAAGGGCTTCCGGTTTAAACCCTACCAAGGAATACGCAACTGTTTTAGGCTACTACGCCCAAGGGGACGGTGGCGGTGGACCGCTCAGAATATGGAAACATGGTGAGCCTGCTGGGACATACGTTGACGACGGTGGGTCTATCATTGTTGCAACCGGTGGCGATGGTTCAGCTGCTTGGTTGTTTGTAAATGATGTCACCGAGATTCAATCTGGGTGGTTTGGATGTGACGCCACTGGCTTGACTGATACAACGGCATCTTTCCAGTCGTTCATAGCCGCAGCTGAAGGCAAAATTGGGGTGGTAGATGACGGGATATATCAAATAGGCCCAATCAATATTCCAAATGACACAGAACTGACAGCTATAAACAGAGGCGGCGCAACAATAAAGCCCATCCCAACATTAGCTGATAATCAAACCTTAATAAGCAACAAGACCGTATCTGCAACCCCTAATGATTATTCAGCGACAGGGATTGTTCTTAAAAACTTGGTTTTTGATGGTGACAATATCGGGGCAAACAGGGTCACATCACTTGTAGCTTTTACAAAAACCCTAAATGCATCAATGATTAACTGCACCCTTAAAGATACTCCATACATAGGCTTAGCGATTGGTGCATCCAAGGATACCATGATACAGGGATGTTTATTCACGGGAACAGGAAACCCTGTTGTTACAGCAGAGGGGGGAGCATCGATATGGCATGGGTCATCAGGTGACGGCACTGTAACACGTGGAACGAAAATATTAAACAACACATTTAAAGATACAGAATGGTCTGGGATCTATTGTGCCCCGGCTACCGATACCCTTATCGATGGGAACCTATTTAGTAGCACAAAAGAGTCGTCAATATTTTCAACTGGCACTGGTCTTACAGTCACAAACAACACATTTCAAGCAACAACAAAGAAAAACATATCTGCATCCTCCATAGAGGTCGGATCAGATTTTACGCTTATCTCCAACAACGTCCTAAGGGATGCTGACTCTGATGGGATATCTATCACAGATGCCGATACGGTATCAATAATTGGCAATGTTATATTAAACTGCGCTCGTGACACAGTCAGTTTTCCAACAGCCAGCGGTGTGTCTATGATCTCAACAGAGGCGTCTCCGCTTCAGCCCAGGAATATAACTATATCAGGAAACAGGTTTTCAAACACTATATCCCCAGCTTATGCCTTTGTGTCTGCTGGGAACGCTGGTGCGGCTGTTGACTTCGTAGTTATTGACGGCAACAACGCGTCTGGTAATACTTTTTCGTCAGGAAGGGGGATACATTTCGCTGCGTCCAAGATGGGTACTTCAGTTTCTTACAGAAACAACCTTGGATGCAACGGGAATGACCCTTTCGTTACGCACGCGCAGACACCTCTATCACCAAGTAACTTGGTAGTTACAGGCGCAGGATTCCGGCCACGTGCCATGCGGATTGAAGCTGCCATGGTTAGCTCTACCCAGTTAGTATCCTGCTCGTCTTATACCTCCGCAGGTGGATCAGAATATGGAATATACACTTCTTATGGCGGGGCGGTGGGTACATCGTCTATTCATAACAACGCAGTAAGGCTGGTGTATCCCAATGGCACAAACGCAAAAATAGGAAACCTTATTTCCTTCGATCAAGATGGGGTAACGATTTCATTCCCGACTGCTGATTCCACTGTAGCGTGGGCGACTATAACTTTATACCCATGATTAACATAAATATATCAAAATAAAATAATCCAATAACCGAACCACATTCTGTTCGTCAAACGGCATTGGCGTAAAAACCAATCTCATTTTGGGGACAGCTTGATTTTTTGACAAATTAACACAAACAACCATATACTACAAACATAAAAACAGATCCAAAAGGATAAAAAATGGCAAATCAAAGATTGACGACAGACTGGACAGATTTAAATACAGCGCTTGGACTGTCGGTTGGTTCCACTTATATTTTTCAAAATATTGGTGGCGATGATATTACCTTTAAAGTATCGCCGACTGAGCCAGTAGCAAAAGACGTTGGATATATTTTAGAGTTTGGTGAAAAAGATGCAACCCATAGCATTACTATTTCTCTAAATGATAAAATTTGGGCAAGAGGAATTAATCAAGACACTCTTGTTACCGTGTTAGATAAAGACACAAGAGTTTCTATCAAGCCAGACCCTCGCAATGTTTTAATCCTGCCATTTCACACGACTGAGCAGCAAACAACATTGGCATCACCAACTGTAATAGATAGCAGGGCAATTGTAGTTGATAACGCCACGGGTGCCGCGATTGGTAAATATATTCTAATGTTTAGCATTCCTACAAACAGGTTTTACTCAGGATATATTACCAATGTTTCAGGCACAACATTAACAGTTGATTCCCCACTCGATAGCGTCCTTCCGGCTGGATCAAACGTAGACATTGGATCTACCAATTTAAATGTAAACGGTTCTGTGACGCCTGTTAAATTCGGGGTCAGAAGTCCCACTCCAGGTATACCTGCAACGGCCGACCTTTATCGTATAATGATTCAAATGACATTGGCTACAGCCCCAGATTTTGGTAAATTTGGCGATAGGGCTGCGCTTTCCAATGGCATTGTCTTACGATTCAAAGACGGCACAACACAAAATATCTTCAACGTAAAAACAAACTCACAATTCGCTTTGCTTTCAGGAGATTATTCTCCATACGACGCAGCGAACCCTGGCCTTGGTGTTTATGGAGTAGGCGTTAGGCTGACCTTTTCTGGTGACGAGAAAATGGGTACAGTTATCAGGGTTGGTCCTGGAGAAGATTTAGAGGTCATCGTACAGGATGATTTGACAAGCATTGTATCATTTAGCATTATAGCAGAAGGCAATGTCTATAATTTTTAATATATAAGGAAAATAAAAATGGGAATCGAAACAGTAGCAGTGGCAGGTATTATTTGGGTAATTGAGTATGCAATCGGTAAGAGTAAGCGCATCAAAGCAAACTCTGTTCCAGAAGCAACAATTGAGGCTTTTGCAAAAGGCTTGTTTGGGCTTGCTATGAAGCTTTTTAAAAAATAAATAGGTATATAATGGTAACTATAAACATTGAAGATCTTGGGATAAACCGTATTCAATACGGGAATATACGAGAACGTCAAACGGTGTTTGTGCCATTTTCATACGTCAATTCGTTGGGCTCCGTTACACCTACAAAAGTGCAATGGAGCCTTACCGACATTGAGGGTAATACTTTAAACTCAAGAACTTTTGCAGATTTATCTGTTTCTTCGCTTGAAATACCCCTTGACTATGATGATACAGACAGGAGAACGCACGGGCATGGACAAGTTCTAATTAACATAGCATCAGCTTTTAATATTGGTGGAAAAGCGACACAAATAAACAGCGTGATTAGGGCTAACATCATGCTTTCTTCGGCACAATTTCCTGATTTGATTGATGATGTATCACCGGCAACGCCAGTCTATACAGATACTCCAAACTATAACGATGTACCACAATATGGGTAGCAATATGACAAAATATATTTACGTTTTATTTTTCTTTATTTGTTCAAATGTATATGCCTTCGATCCCCCAGTAGAAGGTGATAATTTTGGTGTCCATTTTGGTAAGTACAATGCGGCTATTCAGTCAAACGAAGACGCTATTTTGTTAAACACAGCAAAGAGAACATACCCACAAGCCGACGAAGATAAATTGGCGTCGATTGAGACGGGCGCAACAGCAGACCTAACAGGCTCAGAAATCAAAGTCGCCTATGAGTCAGAGGCAGACACAAATGCCTATACTGACGCTGAAAAAACAAAGCTTGCAGGTGTTGAGGCTGGTGCCAATGTCTATAACCCTTCTGCCGCTGGTGATGTTACGGCAGATAGTATTTCTGTTACTGGGATTGATGGACAAAACGCAATCACAGTTGATAACAACACAACCCCACCGGCAGCATTGGGTAACAAGTTATACCCACTAAATAATGTTTGGTATAAAATGGAGGATGGCGTTTCTTCTGCGATTGGTTCAGGTGGTGGCGTAGCAATCGATGACAATGCAGGTGATGGCGACACAACAGTTACATGGTCGGCTAATAAATCTTTTGATGAACTTGCACTGAAAATTAACACATCCGCAATCGATGATATTGCGACATCTGGTTCAGATAAACTTTGGTCTATTGATCAGGTTAAGGCTTATATAAATCAAACACTTGGCTCCCCCCTTGTTGATATTTTGGCTCCTACGACGGCGCAATGGATTACAGAATCTCCTTATACCGGCTTCAATGGTACCTCATCTGATGGCGGGTCTGTTTCAGCGATGGAATGGAAACTTGAAGCAGGCGGGACTTATGCTGCGACGACTGGCACTACTACATGGTCAGTTGCATCTGTTCCTGTTACAGAAGGCGAGAATACTCTTTACGCTCGTGCCACAGATGATCAAGCAAACCAGACAGAAAAAACAGTTACATTTAACGTTGATTCAATCGCTCCTGTTGTCGTTGCCAACTCAGACTCGACACACGACGGCGTGTCAACATTTACAGCTGGTATGACCCTCACAGAGGCCAATCCTGATACCGCAACGTTTACTGCAACAGGCGCAACTCCGACTTCAGGATCTCTCACTGGGACTCATCCCAATTATACAACGCCGTCTTTAACGCCTGATGGTACGGGAGACGCAACTGTAACGTTTGCGGCTGCTGACCTTGCTGGTAACGCTGCCGCTGGTACTGATTTAACCCAAATATTCACGTACTCTGGTGGCGCGCAGACTTTTGACCATTATTTAGACTTCGAAGAGACAGGCGCCCCTACGGACGGTACGTTTGTGGCAACAGGCGCATATGACTACGACAACACGGTCGACCCTATTGAAGGGGCACAGTCTTTAAAGTTGTCATCCCCTGACGGAGAAATTACATGGACTCATACAAGCTATAATACAATGTATGCCTGTATTCCGATCAGGATTGATACTGAGGTTGTGGGTTCAACAAACGCCATATATATCATGACATCTACAGGGACCGAGCTCTACCGCATTATTCGCCTTGACACCGGCGCATGGCGCGTAAGGAATGGGTCGACTTACGAAACGCTGACATCAGTAACGAATATACCTGTAGGAACTACCGGTTATTTGTTCATTATGGTTGTTGCTGATTCTGGAAGCGATGATGGGTCATTGACGCTATGGCCTTCAACGTCAAAAACCCGTGGAGCGGAAGCAATAACCACAGGGTCCAACGCAACCGATGGAACTATAGGTCGAATATGGATGAGAGCAAACACGAGTATGGTTTTCAGTACAGACGCAATTCGTGTGGACGGTGCTGAGTTCTTAACAGTGCCTTAGTTGAGGAGATGCTATGTATAGGATAGTGTTACAGCTATTTGTCATATGTGCAGTGCTCTATGGTAGCAATGCGTCAGGGGCGGTTTTGTCGGATGTCAACACTAACGGGCATGTAACCATAACGGGGTCAGGGTTTGGTGAAAAATCCACACCACAGGCACGATACTTTTCTGATATGGAAGGTATGCCAGTAGGTCAAATACCTCAAGGGTGGTACACGCTTGCAGGCGCGCCAGCCGTGTCGCTCACCAAGGCTTTTTCAGGCACACAAGCTGTCGAGTTCATTTCTGACTCTGACGACTTTCACCAGATAGCGTTTGATGCTGGTGAGTTCCCAAGTATCTTTGTGTTTCACGGCAAGATGTACATTGACAATACGGCTGATACATTAACGCAGTATCAGCTAAAGCACATTCGACTGTCTTCGTCCGAGGATGTGTATCGCACAAATGCAGAGATCACCACGAGCATCGTATTGTATGACTCTTGGTGGACAAGTGACGGTGGAGATAGATGGTTTAATACAGGGTCACCTCATGTATATTACGATGGTAGTAATAGCTACGCCGGCAGTGTCAGCGCCCCTTCAGACCTATTCCCTATGAATACATGGTTTGACTATAAGGTTATCCTGCGTAGATCATCTGCACCCGGTACCCCTGACGGCGCCGTATACAACTATGTCAACGGTGAGCTAAAATCATCCAAAACAGATTTTACCACACACGATGCTGACGATGGTGTGTGGCGTTACTTTATGCTGGGCGGGTCTATTGTTAGCGGCTCAGGTGGCGTAGAAAATATGCGCATTTACTATGATGACGTATATCTTGATGACACGCTGTCCTGCGTCGAGATAGGTGACAAATCCACATACGAAGAGTGCCTTGCGCTTAATCCACAACCTGTTATCGCCTGGAGTGACACTTCGGTGGATGTGAATCTCAACAAAGGTGCGTTAGTAACAGGTTCCACAGCATACATGTATATTACTGATAGCAGTGGTGTTGTTTCAGACCAAGATATGGAGGAGGCAGGCACACAAGGCTTTGCCTTTACGATCACTGAACCATCGGCCTTATCATTAACCGTGATACAGGCATCACAAACTGTCACCAACACCACGACCTCATTCACAGCCACCGGCACCACAACAAATGCAACATCTGTAACATGTGATCCTGTAAGACCAAACACTGGAACGGTTGATGCCTTTACATTTGCTGATATTCCCCTATCAGTAGGCGATAACGTTATAACTGTGACAGCGTCAGATGGCGTTGATGATGTACTTAGATCAATAACAATAACAAGGGAACAATCTGTGGCACCAGAAACATCATTCAAGGGCGCAATATTGAGAGGTGTAACTATCCCATAAAAAAAGCCCCGGTTTTTATGCCGGGGCTTCCTTTTTTCAATCAAACCGGATTTAATCTTTCATTATCATCCAAAAACTTCTTGATCGTGCCTTTACCAGCCTTAGTATTCCACCGTAATTTCCACAATTCGGCCTGACCTTGCCTATCACCTACACTCGGAAAAGGCTCGCTAAAACGAAGCATTTGAGCCCTCGCAAACAGTGTTGATTTTGCGTCGTTGTCTTGAATTGTTCCTGGAATTGACTGAATGTGCTTTTTCAGTGCTTCATACTTCGGAAGGGCCAAAACATTTCGTTGAATATCAACAAGCGTGATAGGCTCCATCTGATAAATACCGATTGCAGGTCCGTTAATTTGTTTCCGATATTTACCCATGTGGCTTTCGTGTGCGCAAACTGAGATTAGCCAACCAATTGCTTCTGGTGAATTTAAAACAAGTCCAGTTTCAAGACTTGCTTGTGTAAGTGTGTCGCTGATAAGTGTTTTTAGTTCTTCTGGTGTATAAGCCATCAGCAAATCTTTCCTCCATGCCTATAAGGTCGCGTTTTGTTGTATTCGTGTTTTTTATGAATCTCATTAATGATGTCAATATCATAAGCCTCTGCCATATCGAAAACCCTGATCACAACATCGGCCAACTCTTCAGCGAGACATCCTTTTTCGCCATCTTTCACGCCGTTTCTGTAGCCTTCAAGAGCTTCAGAAGCCTCTGAATGAATAAGGCAAATCAACTCAGGTACAGACCTTTTTTCTTCATACCATCCGTGGTCAATCGCATTTTGATGAATTGCTTCAGGCGAAACAACTAAAACTTTATCTTCTTTTTTTCTCATATTATCCCTCAACTATTTCAACGTCACCCTCAACCCATGAATCATCATAGTCCGGTGTTGCGTCAGAAATCTTAATAGCGTCGTGCTTAACATCATCCCAATTCATGTTGTTTTTCGCCCAATCCTCAATTGCATAGTGATCTGAATCGAAAAAAGGCCAAGTATCTTCGTCGAGGCTTTTCTGCAAATCACCTTCAAATTCTTTTGAATAATAATGAGCTCTATTTTCTGCGATCACAGAAACTGCAACATCCCACTTGCTGCCATCGTCCATTTCGATTCTATAGTTCGCATTTCTGATATCCATTTTTATCTCCTTTAAGCGCCGCATTTCTACGGCGCGTTGTTTTTTATCGTTTACCGGCCTCTGTGACTGGCAAACCTGCCTCTGTAGGCAAGTAAATTACTTGTTGGATCTTGCCTTCCTTTAGGGCTTCACCAAGCGAAAGGTAAAACTCTTGCTGGCGATATTCTGGATATTTCTGGGCCGCTTCGCCTACAATTTTAATTGCATCTGCTGTGAGTTGTGCGGACTCATTTTCTGCCCTTGCCGATTCAACTCTCGTCTGCCTTGAATATTCTGCCTCTGCCAAAATAGCTTTACCATTGTATTCCATCTCGATTTCAAGCGCCCTGCCAGTATATTCTGCCTTCCATAGCCTATATTTTGCCCATCCAGCACCAACCCCAAAGAGCATTCCAATAAACAACGCACACCCTGTTGCAAATACCGCGATTCCAATTCCAAGATCTTTCATAAATCCCCCTTAAATTAAGCCCCACAATGTGAGGCTTTTTTGATTTTATTTGGTACCTTTATCTGTAAAGATACCATCGCTAACTATCTGTTTTTATTTATTATCCTAAAACGGGATGCCATTAATTCTCCAAACTAATCATCATCCGGTGCCGTTTGATATCCGCCAGTTGCGTTGGGATTTCCACCTTCGTTCCGTCCCTGATTGTAACCTCCAGGCCGTCCACCATTATACCCACCACCCTGATTCTGGTTATAATTCGGCTGCTGTGGCTGGCTTCCGTATCCACCGTTTTGTGGGGCTTGGTTGTAGTTGGTTTGGGGTTGTTGGGTTTGGCCTTGGCCTTGCTGTGCTGGCCAGCATTTTTTTGCGATACTATCACAATTCAGACACAGTTTGCTTTTTTTTTCACCTTGGTGTTCCCAATTCTGCTGTTCAAGCGACCCAGAAACAATAACGGTATCACCTTTTCGAAGTGGTTCAAGACATGTCGCCAAAAATTTCCAGGCTACAATTTCAACCCATATAGGATCTTTATCTTGATCTCTTTTCCCTTGAAACATACCTGCGTTGCATTTTACAGCATCAACCTTATCGCTTCTCTGAGGATCACCAGAAAGCCTTAATTCCATAATTACAGAGTTATTGTTGTACATATGGTTTAATCCTTTATATTGTATGATCTTTTTTTTATAATATTTGCGACTATAGCCCTTGATACTCCAAAAATATTCGATAACTGACTATATGACGATCCTTCATCAATTCTTTTTTTTCGCATCTCGTTTGCTTTTTCGTATGTTATCAACCTTGACTTGTTTGGTTTTCCAATAAGAGCCATGCTTATCTTTTCGCCACATTCCTTACCTCTCTTAGATCCTGTGTGGTGCATTTTTGTGTGCTCTCCGTGTAACATTAGCTCTAAGTTAGATATTTTATTATTCATCTTGTTACCATCACAATGATGGACACATTCTACCCTTTCTATCGCCCTTCCAATATAACACTCTACTACAAAAACATGTATATCTCTCCATCCTTTTTTTGTTTTTATCTGCATTCTTTGACGCCCCTTGTGCATCCTTTTTGTCCACAATGGCCGCTCATTTCTCCTGCACGTACGTCTTATAGCACATCTCTTACATTCACATATACCAGTCTTCAGCAATGCTTTTTTTACGTCAGAGCCAGGCCTCATAAACTTACTACCACAAGTACTACATTTAACTTCTATCTTCTTAGATGGCATATACATCCCTTATCTATAGTTTAAATACAAATACATATTAGCATGTATACGCCATCTCGTCAAATACGCCCCAACCTTCCGATGATTGTTGTTTTTTGGAACCCTGACATTAATTATTCTCCATTGCATTAATCTGTTTTTGAATCGCATCAATGAACGCCTTGGCATGTTTGACTGACATTGTAAGCCTCAAGTCTCCATACCATTCTTTGTCTTTTTCGTTTGGTGTGCTGATACAAAGTACTTCAGGGCAATCAGGATCGCATCCTACACGTATTCCGACACCTTCCTTATCATCCCAAACTGTAAAGCTTGGTTCCACGCTGTATTCCTCCATAATTCATCCCTCCAAAGTTTTTAAATATTCTTCAGCCGACCTACATCCCAAATACTTCCTCTTGATCACCTTTGTTTTCTTGGTTAACATAGCATCGCGTGGAACAAATGTAAATGAAAAAAACTCTTCCGGGATAACTTTGTGGATATAGGTTCCGTGGTCTTTTAAAACCCATTTTTGATTTATTGAAAACTCTCTGCTACCACCGAACCGATTGAAAGAACCCTTTACGTCTATATAGACTGTTCCGATGTTTTGTATTCTCTTTTTAAATGGCAATTCTGCGCTTGTTTCGATCCTAAAGTCTGCCGTGTATACATGCCCCTTAACAAGTTCTCGTTCTTTCGATTTTGGGCCTTTTTCTGCTTTGTATTTGCGCGGTTCTGACAAAACAAATTGAGATGGTTGATGTTCAAATGATTCGATTATACCGAGAGACAAAGCCTCAACGCACCACATGTACATTTCCATTTCTTCTTCTGACGGAAACTTTACATTATTATAGATATTCTTTTTTTTAATCAATATCTCTCCATGTATCAATCCCCCTCAAGGCAGATCGCAAGCAATTTTCTGAGGCATCAACTTCAAGCACAACCATCAACGCCCTGATATATTCGCCATCGACTCTACCATTCCAGATAGCGCGACCGGCTTTCACTTTTTCTTCGGTGAGTTTTGTATTGTTTCGCCCTCCTCTTTTTCTTTTGTTAACTTCAACTCCGATATATCCCAAGATATGATAAATTCCTGTGGTTGTCATATCCATTTTCTCTGCCGCAACGCTTGGCCCTCTTTCGTTGTAAAGTTTGTGGACAGCCTCAGTAATATATTCATATCCAAGAAGTTTTGCGGCGTAAAGCTTTTCTTCCTTGAATTTTATACTTCTTTCATCGTCTAACTTTTTATAGTCAAAATTTTTATTTTCACGTTTTCCGCTGCTGATATTGTCATTGGCTTTGAAAAAAAATGATGTCACTTGATATTCTCCTCTCGCATCAAAATCATTTCAATAACAAGATACCCGATCAAATCAAGCCTTGTATCTTCATTTCCGTATTCGTGGCCCATGGCAATTCGTTTCAGTTTGTCGTCAATTCTCACCCTGGCCTGATTTACTGGAGTTTCTTTTGAGAAAATGTTACTTGGTTCTGCAACAGCATTCCCATATGATCTGTTTTTTTCAAGCAGAAGTTTTTTGACTTCATCGCATGTATCGGATATTGCTTTTTGCATTTCAAGTTCTTTCATTTGTTCCTCCCGTGATGCGCCACACCACCGCGCTTTTTTTTAGGTAACTCAAGATAGTCAAGGATAGATATTGCCCAACATTGGGACCGTTCAAACCTGTTTGCAATATCTGGTGCGTAAAGCCCAAGTGCGTGAAGCTTTGCAACCGCCTCTGTTATATATTCGCAACCAATTTCATTTGCAATTTTTACCAAATCTGACTGGTAGGCCCAGGTTCTATTTTGATCCATCAGCCTATAATTTGTTTTTGATATTTTCCCATGCTTGTTTTTTTTCTTTTTAGTCAGCCGTTCAGCAAGGCATGTGTCGGCTATTTTGACATCCGGGTTTCCATCTTTGAACCTACGAGAATATGAGATCATGCTTTCATATCCGTCATATCCTTTCATGAAGGATTCAAGTATATCTTTTGGGATTCGGTATTGATTAGATTTTTTGTATTCTCTTCGTTCTAACCTTCCCATGTCTTGCAAGATTCTTCTTGACCATTTCGGGGTAGTTCCGAAAATCTCACTTATCTTTTTTGCCCCGTCACCGGCATCGAACATTGTGCAGACAGCCTCACTTATGAGTTTAAACCCAAGTTGGTCAGCCCTTTTAAGTGTCTTGCGCTTATTCATCCATTGGCGCGATTCTTCATATTCTTTGTAGTCGGTTCGTTTTTTCATTTCACCACCCAAGAATAATATTGCATTGCGTTACCTGCCAGTGATAAAACAAGCGCCCAAAAAAGAAACCTTGAAACGCTCCTTGAATTTGAAAGTGCTTCATCCATTTCCAATATAGCATCAGACACGACTTTGTATTGTTGGTACATTCGCGGCATTTTAAATCTCCTTTATTTTAATTACAACCAATAAGGCTTTTCACGTCTTGTGTAATTGGCAATAAACTTGCCGTTCTTGTCGTGCTGCTTTTCTGATCGGTAATATGCCCTGTAGCTGGTCACGGGGCATTTTGTTTTGTAGGTGTCTGGCATACATAGATTTGGCCGATACCTTGGTGAGGCCCAAAACAAATCAGGAAGAGACGGTAATATTCTTGCTGATGCATGGACTTTATCAAACCTGTGCTCATACTCATGAAGCATAAGCTTGAAATAGAAAGTCATATAATCGATATCGTACTTGCACCACTTTGTGCATGGATGATGCTCATATGCTGGCAGCATCAATTCACCACTGGCATAGGCTGACTCTGCAAAGTCGCAATCTGTCATCCACAGCGAGGTTGAAAGCATCTGAGCCGTTTCTGTGCACATTTTTCGAAGATGCACGTCATGAAGGTATTGAACCGATTTTTTAGGGTCGTTATCGAGGTGGAAGTAGTTCATGCTGCGTCTCCTGAAGTGTTGTCGTTAAGTTCAATACCAACTTATCATTGTTGGTTTTTGTTGTAAAGGTTTAAATCACTTCATTGTAAAATATTCTCCGTCTTCAAAATATTGCCAAAAATAATGCTTGGCTGTCTGCAACAAATCAGGCCCATCGGGTCCAGAACAGCCCCATAAGCCTTTCTTGCAATCGTAGCTTGCCCACCCGTCTATGTATTCGATTTTGACGTATTTTGACCATGCTTCGTCGATGTTTAGCTTTTCCATAATATCTCCTATTGTATTGTGAAATAATCGGCGAGCATGTCCCAATCTGAAAATTGATCGTCTATTGTACATGACATCTCATCTCTCCAATATTCACGAACAAGATCAAACCAGTTTTCTTGGGCATAATTATTGTGCCTTTTAAACTCTTCTTTCCAATCAATCATAATCCTTCCTATTCTATTGTAAAATATTCTGATATCATGTCCCAATCTTTTTTGCTATCAAGAAACCAACTTGTCAAAGACGAAAATAATCTCCAATAGTTACGGCTTGATAATTCTTCCTCTGTCCAAAAGATACCACATTTATCACGTCCGACACATCCATTTTTAGGTCCATCCAAATGATAACACCAACCGCAATCCCAGTATTCGCAACGTTCAAAGTTTTTCATAATATCTCCTATTCTATTGTGAAATATTCAAACAACATATCCCAAGACCCTGGCTCTTGATCAATTTCACACATAATTTCTACTTCCCATGATATATCTTCTCGCCAATAAGACCTGCAATGTTCATAGCACGACCTGTATTGTAAATCAACGCCGTCTATCAATCCAAGAGTTTCGTCAATTTTACAAATATATATACCATCCATAATCTTCCCTATCTCCTCGCGTATGTGGATCATTTAAACACGCTCTTCAATTTCGTTTTTTACAAGCTCGTTTTCGTCGGTGTCGTCGAGGCGTTGGAGCCGCTTCTCAGTCATTCTATTTTTTAGGCTTAAGACTCCAGATGTCGTTTGCCAAGCCATTTCTTGATCAACCTCCCAAACATCATCATATCCGCAAACAACAATTCCATGCGAGTTTGTGCTATTTGGCTCTTTCCCTATAAACCTTAAAACCTTGACGATTTTTCCTGTATTCGGAGATTCTGGTGGTCCGACAACAATAGCCGTACATCCTTCTTCGATTGGTTTCATACTATCTCCTATTTACCCCAAAGCCCAAAAAAGTTGAATAGGCTCTGGATTATTGGTATTGGTACTCCATGGCCGTGAAGCCAGATTAATAGTGATTTTAGTTTTGACATTTTATCTCCGTATACTCTGCACTGTGTCCATATCAATTGTAGGCCCTTCGTATTCTCTCACGCCAAGATGATTTTTTAAAACTGCGTCTGTTTCCTCTTTTGCCTTATCGTTGATCATGCTCCAATCGGTGAGTTGTGACAGCCCTCTACCGTTTACTATATAATAAAGACTTTTTCCGTCTGGGTTTATTTCGCCGTCAAAAACGCTTTTACATTTTGATATATTAGCGATGCATACTGTGCCAGAATCAGACTTGAACCGTTTTTCAAGGTTAAGGATGAATCTTGGCTTCTCCATCATTCCGACGCCGCCTTTTGCGTGATCTCTTCCGGGCATTTTCTGAACAAGCAAAACGACAATCCCCTTGTTCATGCTTTCGTAAATTCTTTGAACCTCAGAGACTGTCTTTGAGTAATCGCCGCCACGAGTTTCAAGGAAGTCAATAAAAACAATCCCATCCTGCATACCCTTATCGTTTTTAATAAGATCAAACGGTTCAAATTGTCTGTCTATAAAAGTGCACCCTTCGAAATCATCAAGGCTACCGAACCGAAGAACTGTCTTCTCAAGCTCCTGTGCGCTCATTTCAGATGTGAAATAGTAGAACTTGGTTTCCTTGTCATTTCTATACAACGACAAGTTTTCCCTTAACATTTCAAGCGCCATTGAAGTTTTACCGCTGTTACTTTCTCCTGCAATCATGCAAATATTACGTGGACTCATTGATACTATCTCGCCAAGCCCAAACGGAATCCAAAACGCAATTCCGATAGTTTTCTCAACTTTTCTCAGATCGATCACATTTACTTGGCAATCCCTTGCCCTGTATACGCCATTTCTAACATCGTCACGTTCAAGTGTACCATCTCCGAGTAGTTCTTTAATGGCTTCATCCCTTGATTTCTTATCCTCTATCGCAATTATTCCAAGTTCTCTGTCGATATCTGTTGCCGTGAATTTTCCAATCGCAGCCCTTGCCCATTGTTTAACTGATCTCTTGATTTTAACACCTCTATCGTCCCAAGGATTCGATGCAATCTCCTCCACTCTACCTATCCCATGCGCCACCATGAGATCGTTAAAATCTGTGCCTAAAACGTTGCCAGAATCAAACGATGGGAAGATTGCAATACAGCATAATTCTTTTTCACACTTTAAGGCTGAAATTCTACCGCTATTGTACGGAGAACCATCTTCAAGAACTGTGAAAACATCATCGTCACCACAAACGATTACAGGAACGTTTGTCTTTGCCTTGATCTGTTTAGCAACATGATATAGGTTCCCGGAGTCGAAGGCAACAAAAACTGTTCTTTTGGTTGCCATGTAAATTGTCATGGCCGTAGCAAACCCCTCAGCTATATAGAGCCGGTCGTTAAACTCGCCCTTGATTACGCTGCAAGAACCTTTTTTAGCCGCACCATAAATGAACCGCTTTGTGCCGTCCTCCATGATTCTTTGGATTCCGATTAGCTTCATTCCACTTGCGTACATTGGAACCATTAAGTTCGTGGTTCCTTTTTCGAGTTTCAAGCCTTTCCCAGTAATTTGCTTTTTAACCAGGTATGGGTGGTCGTCGTTAACAGGCTCACCATCTGACCAAAGTTTCACGGCCTCAAAAGCAGCATTTTTTGCGCGTTCTTTTTTTGCGATGTCGTGCTGGAGCTTGCTTTCTTCTATCTTAGCCATGATCTTAGCCATACGCTCCGGGTCTGCGTTCTCTCCTTTCGTAAAAGATGACCACGTTTCTTTTTCAATACCTTTGGACCAACTACCGAAGGCGCCACCAGCACCGTCCTGTTCTTGGAATAGGATATACCAACCGTGATTATTCTTTCCAAATTTGTGGAGCCTGCTGTCACCGATAACGTCATCCGGGAACAAACCAAACGATGCCATATGTGATTTGAAGTCTTGCGTGTAGTCCTTCATGTCCCTCCTACTGACCCTTTGGTGTATCTTTTATAACTGCAAGAATGTTCGCCATGTTAAGGCTGTTATGAACACGCCTCTTTCTGTCCTTGGCCTCTCGTATAACATCCTCATATGCCATGCCTGACGGTATATATTTACCATTCAGGATCTTTTCCCAGTTGGTAGACCCACAGACCCAGTCAAGGGATACTTTGAACGGCTTATCTGCGCTACTCTTTCCGGTTAAAAAATCTGACTCAAGAATATAGATGAAAAGGTCTTGCCATGCCTCTAATGTTTGGAAGTCTTTGTTATCTTTCCATCTTTCTTCAATCTTAGGACGTATCGTCTTGCCGATCACTTTAATCTTTGGAAGACCAACCATCATCGAATTCCATATAGAGACTATTTCTTCAACTGGTATAGTTTTTGGGGTTGGTGGTGTATCTGTTTTTTCTCCTGGATCATCAAATAACTTTGGCTGTTCGTTTTTTTCTTTTTTTATATCTGGTTTATTATTTGTGTTTATATATGGTATAGTTTGGTTATTATTTGATAATCCATTAGTTGATTTTGCATTTTCCATTGTGCAATTCTGAACAATGGCGTCATTTAAGCCATACAGAGATTCAATATACTCGTCGGTTATTGTATACCACTTCGTTCTATCATATTGGACTTTGTTATAAGTTCCTGATAGTATATACCTGTCCTCTTCGAGGGTTCTAAGCATTCGTTGAATCTTGCTCGTCGTCCAAAACGGAAAAAGTTCAGCGAATGCTCTTGATGAATTGTAAGTCCAAAACCTCCCTTCTCTTTCATTTCTACCATTAGCTTTGTTCTTTTTAATCCAGAACGCTATGTTCTCTATCAACACGGCCTTTTCAACACCAACGATATTAGCTATATCAACGTTGAATGCATAGTTCATACGCTGCACCTATCAGCACCACATGGCTCGTTGCCATAAGTCTCATACCCACAAAAATTAAGAATATCACTTATTTTTTCTGGTGTTTTTGACATGTATCTTGAACGAGCGCAATTATCTAAAAAAGATATACCGCCATTGTCTATAGAATATGTATATACAGACAACCCACCTATTGCTGTTTGGGCAACCTGGAAATCTTCGTTTGATGATATATCTCCACCGATAAGAATGGTTTCTATGGTCGGAAACGGAATTATTCCATCAAACCTCTCTATAAAAAGCTTGAGTCCAGCCTTGTATTTCATCACCTGTGTTAGTGATGCTTGATCAACCCTCCCCTTTTTTAATTCTATGATTGTTATCTTTGGTAATGTAACAAGGCTTCCACGCTGAACATTTACAATGTCTGCGCGTCCGTACAAGCCAAGGTCGAGCTGCCTATATACATGGTTTTCTAAATAACCTGGACATAGATCTCTAAGTCCGTCAAGCTTTATATATCCATTTAGATGCTCGCATACAATATCTTCAAGTTTCTTTTCAGAAATTTCAAAACCTAACTCCATATTATTCACCACCTTGTTCAATAATAAGTTCACTTAAAGATCTCTTGACAGTAGGATAGGACAAATTTGTCTCAGAACAACAACGCATTATAGAAGGTTTTTCTTGGCTTTCCCACCATTCCAAAACAGTCTTCTTGTTATCCTTTCTAATCTGCTTCATTCTTGCCGCCCTTGCGTCTTCAATTACAATTGTCATGGTTGTTTCCTTTATTCTTGATTTTATATTAAACTATTTTGGCGTGTTTGTCAAATACCAAATCCCCCACCGAAGCAGGGGGTCTGATCTATCTACTCGCTCAACTTCTCTTCCCTGGCCTTGGCAAATCTCTCGCTAATTTCAGCCTTCCTTTCGTCGCTCATGATAACCTCTGCTCTGAAAGGGTTTTTTCCAGTCCTAAAAGGCTTGAGTGGACACATGTTAGATGAGCAGAATTTCACTTCATTGTAGTTGTCCCCCATACACTCCTTGCAAAATTCTTTTATCGCTCTCTGTGGTGTTTTTGCATGGTCCCAATTTGTATAATCTTCTGTCCCAACACCTATAACTTCAAGTTTTCCATCTGCCATTTTATATCTCCTTGTATTGACAAAAATAAATCGAAATATCAGAAGAAAAATTAACGCATGTAAGAATAGTTAATTGTTTCATGCAGTTTCTTCTGAACCCATTGTGGAAGTTTATGCACGACCAGTTATGGCATCTTTTGTGGTTAATATCCATCCTTTTCAATCCCATAAAGTTCATCCAACCGGTCAGCAGCCTCAGCAATGCACATATTCGCAACACCATCACCCGACTTTATATCACGGGCCAAGATACGTAAAGCCTTAATCAGAGTTTCTGTTGATGATCTTGCGCCCATTGGGATAAACTCGTCGCATTCGTCGGTGTCAACTGTCATGGTGCAATGGTTGTCGTATGTTGAGCTGTAATAGTGGCATGGGATTTTAGCGCATTTCATTTTTGGGGCTCCTTTGATTTTACAAGTATATATTCGCAATAATCAGACCATCTCGCAAGGCTCCATCTATATTGGTATTGTGTGTTTAACCACTTATCTTTCACCGAAGTATTCCATATGGCATGTACGAGACGATAAGAGGAAGATGTTCCTGCAAGATTGCTGATATGTGTCATTTTTTCACCTCCGCCGTAATACAATCCAAGATTTCATACATCCTTTCCGTTGCATCCGGCTCATAATCTTCGCACTCAAGAAGACGAGGCTTGTTGTTCGCTTTGCAATGTCCTACGTATTCGGTATTATGGCAATAACAGTCTTTTTTGCCGCATGGTGTGATGATTGTGTTATTCATTTGATTCTCCTTTAAAATGATTTTCAATAATGGTTGCAATCTGGCTTTCTCCGTAAGACACAGCATTTACGGCTGAATCGTATGACGCCTTATTGTCATCCGTTTGCAAATTGCAATATTCCGTAAAAGCAATTCTCTTGACATCTTTCATTGCCGTGTAATATTCAACGGCGTCTTTGAGTTCTTTTGTTATGGTGATTGGTTTCATTGATTTTCCCCCTTGTTAAGATTAAGTCCTAACCAACAATAAACGAAACAATTCGCCCTTGCAATAGTTAATTTTAAAATGTTCGATTTTTGTTTTGATATATAAAGGTGGGGTTCTGGATTGAGAATAAAAAAAAGGTAGCCTATTTGGGAGGAGACGGCCCAGGCTACCTTTTTCCAGGAGGATGTCATGAAATGCGTCATCAACTTCAAGGAGATAATGCACAGTAGCACATTGAAAATTATTTGTCAAATCTTGAACTTTATCCTTTACACGCCAATTCGCATTGTGTATCTTTAGGTATCGGTAAGGGGATTTCATTCATAACAAAAAGGAGATTGAACATGAAAAACTGGAACCATATTCTTGACATATTAATGAAGACATGGCGAGAAGATTGCCCCTCAGAAAACAAATGGCATTTCAGTAAAAACTCTGCCAGATGTGATTTTGATTGGGTATATAAAGAATTCTATTTTTATACAGTTGGAAAAAACAAAAAATAATAAAAGGAGATACTATGCACCCGCAAAAAGTAAAAAAATACGAAGTAGGTCAGCCCGTTGTAGTTGATTATTTGGGCCACGTTTATGGATCAATTATTACAGATTCGTTTATCGGTGACGGCGGTAGGGTTCGTTTATTTCTGCTCGGAAACAGATCTTCTATTGACGCCAAATATGTGGAGCTTGTATAAATGTGCGCGCCAAAACTAAAAAACATGTGCAAGCTACTGCCCAAAAGCGCCCCACAATGGATGGTTGAGGCTATGGGGATGGCCGTATGGTGCCGAGCATCGCAAGGCGGTATTTTCGACGATTTTGTATGGATTTTGCCTATCTATTCAGAAGGAGCGCCGAATCCATTCATGGGCCATGACGGTAACTGGTACAAGACGGCTGAACCGGTAATGGACGAACAAGCATTGATTGAAACGGAGGGGATGAGATGATACTTCAAAATATTGCAGATATCAAAACAGAGAGCGGAAAAACATATAGAGAACTGAATATGGAAAAAAAACATCTGTATAAGATAAATGATTTGGTAGAAATTATAGCTAACCCAGAATGGCCCGATGAACACGACGGGATGAGACTATATATTATAGGCCTTACTCGTGATTGCGATGAAACACCACTATATGTCTTGGGAAGCAAGGGTATGGAATTATATCAGAAAGGATTCGGATTAAGAGAAGGTGTTTGTTTTAATTTCAATTCTTTTTCTGGGTTCAGCGAAGATTCTTTATTACTAATAAAGGAGTCTAAATATGAAAAATAGAATTAACATATCGACACTCGAAGATCACGTCCGGTACCACATCTCAAACTATTGGGCAGAACATTGCGGGTCTTCAACTGGGCACGTTGAAATGCCAAACGGATACGCGCTAATGAAAGACATTGACGGAGATTTTTATTGGGTCAAAAAAGACGGTACTTCAAGCGCGTCTTATGGTAGTGATGATATGGCTAAGCGGTCGGCTGAGGTTGATGCTATGGGGAGTTGTAAATGGTAGTCTATGATATGTCATTCGAGGAATATAAGGCTATTGATGCCGTAAACAACTCGACACTCAAACTTGTGGCAGTTTCTCCAGCTCTTGTTTTGTGGGATAAAGAATGCCCAAAAGATGACGAAGATGATGATGCAGGTGTCTTTGGAAACGCATTGCACTGTATCGTTCTTGAGCCTAACGAGTTTGATAAAAGATATGCGGTCGCCCCAACTTCTCCAAGGAATACAAAAGAAGGAAAGGCCGAACACGCAGAATTTGAGTTGACTGTCGGAGATCGTATTGTTATCGGCGCAAAGGACAAAAGAAAACTTGTGTTAATGTGGGGGTCGGTAATGGCGCATCCAGAAGCAAGGGCTATTATTGACGCATGTAAAAAGGAGGTTACATATATTTGTGACCATGGAACACACAAGACAAAATCACGTCACGATTTGAATTCGAAAAAGCTTCGTATCTCAGGCGACCTAAAATCAATTGACCCTGGAAATAAGCCATTCGCAAAAGCCTGGGCCGATGCTGTAGAGGAAAGGTGCTATGATGAACAGGAGGCTCATTACAGGCACGATTTCAAACATGAAACAGGTGAAGATTTAAAAGACTTTTTCTTTATCGCCGTGTCGAAACGTAAAACTCTTGGCAGATATGAAACCCACGTAATGAGACTAACAAAGGAACAACGTGAAAATGGAGAAAAACTTCGCAAGAGGAACACAAAAAGGTATCTTGAATGCTTAAAAAGTGGTAAGTTCCCAGGTATTGAAACAACTGAAACACCAAAATTTTCAAATAGAGGAGAGATTTAATGGGAGTGCTTAATATTCGCCAGGCAGAGCGAACAGGTGCAAGGGGTGTATTTGGATTTGCAGGTCCAAGCGGGTCTGGTAAAACATTGTCGGCGCTTTATTTTGCATGGGGTCTTGCAGGTGGAGATGCTTCAAAGGTAGGGTTCCTTGACACAGAAAACAGGCGCGGATCGCTTTATGCTGACAAGCTTGTTGATAAGAAAGGCGAAATCCACAGGTTTCTTATCGGTGATCTTGTTCCTCCGCATTCACCACAGAGATATATCCAGGCCATTCAAGAGTTTCAGGCTGCTGGCGTTGAAGTCCTGGTTGTTGACTCCGTATCACACGAATGGGAGGGTATTGGCGGATGTGAGGAAATTGCAGATAAAGCCGGTAAACTTGGATGGAAGAAGGGCAAGGGGGAACATAAAAAGTTCACAAATGTCTTGTTACAATGCAACATGCATATTGTTTGTTGCATTAGGGCGCGTGAAAAAATGGATTTCAGAAATCCATCACAGCCAGTATCTCTTGGGATTCAGCCAATTTGTGAAAAAAACTTTATGTACGAAATGACAGCTTCAATCATGATGCAAGATGAAGGGCGTTCACAATATACCATGAAATGCCCAGATGATCTAAGGCCATTTCTTGGGAGGGGCAACGATTATATTACCGCAAAAGATGGGCTTGGAATCAGGAAGTGGATTGATGGTGCGAACAATCAAGACCAAAGCGTTGAAAATACCCGCAACTTCCTTCTTATGAACGCAGAACAAGGCGAGGCTGTAATTAAATCTCACTGGGATAACACTCCTGAGCAAATTAGGTTTGCTCTTGGTGAAGGCTTCCGTTCACAGCTTTTCGAGTCGGCATCGGCTTATTCTGGAATGAATGCTGTTGACGAAAACCAAGGAGAATCTGAGGAAGCACAATCATTCGCATATGGAGGCGAAGAATAATGGCACCAAGAACAACATTCACCACAGCAGACGAAATCAGCAGTATTAAGGGACTTGGTACATTCCACAATGAGGTATCAGGACGCCCGCCAGTAAGCCGTAAAAAGCTACTGAGAGGTTATATAATGGCAGCAAGTTTGCGATCAGACTGGGGAGATATCGACAAGAAAAAAGCAATCAAGTTCGCGCAGCAAGAACTAATCCGCGAGCCGTAAAATAAAAAGGAGTTGCAATGAATAATTTAATAGTTTTGGCATGGTACAACCCACTGTTCTTGTGGGCAGAAAAAAAATATAACATTAAACCACCTGAATTTGTAATTTCAGCTCTAAACAAAACAAGACATGGCAAACACAGCGGGTGTTGGTATAACTCCAAGTTTGGCCCTATTATGATGAGAGATCCGTACGCTCATCCAATGAAAACTCACTTCGCATATTCTCAGTATCATTTATTCGCAATTAGGAAAAAAAATAAACATTGACGTAAACAAATCAAAATAGTACACTTAATGTGGGTGACAATTTAGTCATCCACATTAAAGGGAATACTATGGAACTAAAACCGCAGGAAAAAATCAAGATTGTTATTGAGGCTGTGGAAGCCATGTATTTATATGATGTTTTAATTCGGTACCTTACGTTTAAAGGCGTTACTGATTGGGATGAATGGTACATCCAAGAGGACGGGTCAATCACACACACGATAGAGACGCAACACCTTGACGAAGCCGGACGGCATTACACGGAAGAGACTGAAGTGGAAATGAACGAGGCAGAACTTGATGATTTTTTGGAGTACGCAAAACAATTAGCAAAATAATAACTTGACAACGCAAAAACAATGGTTATGTTGAGGATATAAAGATGACACGGCTTTGCAAGGCCGGGTGGGAGTTCTTGGTTACCCCACCAGTCATCTCCTCATAATAACCAAGAAAACCAAGAGGTCAAGTTATGTCAAATAGCACATCTGTACAAAAACTCACGCAAGAAAGATTAAAGGAGCTTCTTAACTACAACCCAGAGACTGGGATTTTTGTGTGGGCAATTAACAGGACAAGTATAAAAGCCGGAATTGTGGCAGGAAGCTATTCTGATGGATATATACGCATAGGAATAAATTCCAAAGGATATCTTGCACATAGGCTTGCATGGTTGTACGTAGAAGGATATCTACCAGAGAATGATATAGACCATATAAATAGAGATAAAACAGATAATAGGTTTTCAAATCTTAGAGAAACGACTAAGACTTGTAATTTAAGGAACAGGGGAATATTCAAGAATAATAAGACGGGTATAACTGGAGTTATGCTAACGCATGGCCCTGATAGATACCAAGCTTATATAAAAACAGGTAGTAAAAGTAAACACCTTGGGATGCATGTGAATATCATAGACGCAGCACGAGCTCGTTGGAATGCGGAAGTAAAATACAAATACCCAAACTGCAACACAACATCGTCAGCTTACCAATACCTAAAAGAACACGACAAAAACTTTAAAGGATAAAATAACATCTGGGAGGATGGCATGAGTCAATATAAAAGAATCAAAGATATGCTCTACACTGACAAGCAAGAAGTTGGCAACCATGGCAACACAAGATGGAGAATGACTGGAAATGATTGCGATGTTGATATCGCCGGTTGTTTACAGGTGGCAAACGGTAGGTATTTCGATAGGTGGGCAAATAGCGATACCGTTCTTATTAAGTTGTGGAAAATTGATTGGGAAGGCGGGAACGTACTGGAATCAATTAAACGCGCACTTAGATTTTACAATTAGGAGAAAACATTGGCATCAAATTCAGCAAGGAGATACGCCGCAAGTGTGGCTACCGTGGTTGCAGTCACAGAAAAACTATCTCTGGCATACAGTGAAAAACCTGGAAGTAGCCAGTTTAAACTAAACGTAAAAAAGCTAAATAAAAAAGCCGGTGAATATTTAAGAGTTTCAATTGACGGATTCGATGCAAAGGACATTGATAGGGTGTCTGATGTCATCGCTGAGTGCTCAAAACATGGCCTTGACAGTACTCGTTCATGGTCAACATTGATATCCTATATGGCTGGTCTTTTAGAGCGCAGAATCGAAGAATTGAACATGTATAACGGGAGCGAAGAAAAAAAGAACATGGCCTGGAAACTCTTGAAAATGTCTGAAACATTGAGTGAATATTTTACAAGCCGTACAAAGAGGACAGAATTTGTTGACGATGGAGTTCGGTTGGTTGAAATATTTGAGCGATGCTGGAAATAGGGGGGGGGAAATGGAAAAACCATACGTTGGGCAAACTGTTTATAGTTTGAATATCGGCAATGCTGCGAGAAACCGTGAGCAGGTATTGACCGAATACAGGGTTGTTGGTGTGGGGCGTAAATATTTCACAATACAGAGGCATGACTCAACTGGTAATATCGGAAAGATTCAATTCACAATAAATGATTGGAGACAAAACACAAATTACTGCGAAGACCATTGTCTTTATACGTCAAGACAGGATTACGAAGACGAAAAAGAATCAAATGATATTTGCAGGCAACTTGGTGATGCTTTTAAATATAGCCACAACAACCTGAAAATTGGCCTTGATAGGTTAAGGAAGATTGCCAAGATTCTAAAAGGGGAGGATTAGATGTCAGACAAAATTACGATTGATCAGTTAAAGATTTTTGTGGGGACAGGGTTGAAAATAAATAGCCACAAGTACATATGCGATATTGACGAGTGCGTTATTGATTGTTGCGGGCTAATGTTTGATTATAGAGGTGATTACGATTCTTGCTATAAAGATATAGACTTGTCTATTAACAAACCCATCGTCCGACCCTGGAGCCACCTCACAAAAGAAATTGAGCACAACGGGGAAAGGTTTGTGCCAATACTAAAACTTTTAAATCTCAACACGACAACAAGGGGAGACGATCTTTGTAAATTTGCTGCTAAGAAGACTTTGGAAAGGGTTAACAACAAGTCTATATCTTACAGTGAATTGTCGGAACTTTCTTATTGGCATTTTGATGTATTTAACTGGCTATCACGAACCGGAGAAGACGGCCAACCCTTAGCAATCGAGATGAAACTATGAACTGGACAACAGACCGTCCCAAAAAAGACGGCAAGTATCAAATCAAATGCGACGATTCGAGAGGAGTAATCGAGGTTAAGGACGGCTATGTTATTCTTGGGAATTATACCAGGAAACATGTTGACGATGAGTATTTTTATGGATGTGAGTTTCGGGTTTGGGAGGATTGATATGAAAAACATCAATTTCGAATTGATTATCGGATGCGTTTGGGTTGCTCTGATCGTTGGTATTGCGCTCGGAGAAGTTGGGGAAATGCCAAAGGTTTGTCTGTCGGTATATGATTGGAAACTTCCTTTTGTAGCGTTTGTTTCAACATTCTTTCCGCTTGTTTTTGGGTTTATCGCTGGTAGGAAGAGCAAGCCGTAATTTGATTTAATTTTGGGACTTTGGTATAGTGGGTGTATGAAAATGGTGCACCGGGTCGCTCCTGGGGTGAATGTTTTTCCTGTGTCACGTTCACCATGCACCATCCCCACTAAACACACAGGATATAAACGACACAGGATATAAATATGCAATGCCATAACTACGAACTTGATTCATATACTCTCCTAAGAAAACTTTCCATTGACAATGATTGGCCCGCTTTGACTGGTCGTGAATTCCAAGTATTATCTTGCCTTGCATGGCATAGAAACTCAAAATACTTTCAATGCAACCCATCTTATAAGAGACTTGCAGAAGAGATGAAGTGCTCAAGGTCATCTGTTCAATCTGCTGCTAATGGATTAAGGCAAAAAGGCTTTATACAAGTCACAAAGAGGTATAATGAATATGACGGCCACAATACATCAATGCAGTTTTGGATTATGATAGATATAAACACAATCCATGAAGCAATGAAAGATGATGAAGCCTTAGAGTTTATAGAAAAGGCTCAAAAAATAGATGTAATTGCATGTTATAAAAAACACTTCGACAAATAGCAGAGTATGTCAATTGGTATTTGGGTGTATTACAATTGGTACTGGGTGTATTTTAATTGTTTTTTGGATGTATGACAATTAGTACGTAATAAGTAACTATAATAAATAATATAATAAAGAAATAAATAAGCCACTAAAAATATTTAGTGGGATGGAGAATAGATTATGTGGACAGAGGAAAAGCCATCAAAAGACGGTTATTACTGGTGTAAGAGTAGCCATGGGTCTGTTATGATACTTGAGGTTGTTGATGGCGACCTCTACATGCCATACACTGGTATACGGTTCAATTTGGAGATTGACTTCCCTGAAGCTTTGTTGTGCCATAAGTGGTACGGTCCTATTCTGCCACCTGCATAATTTGACAATCAACACCTACACTGATACTATAGCCTTAAACGTCGACGTATTCAAACATTGTGGCTCATGGCTTTTTTAGCATGGGCCAATTCTTTTTGCTTGACATGGTTTTGTTTTTAGAGTATATATCTTTTGCAGCCCGAGACAAGCGCCTCTGACGAATAAGAAAACGTGAAAGCGCCCTTGGTACAAAAAGTCGCCGTATTGCGAGGGGGGAATATCCACACGGAGCTTAAATAACTTCAGAACACGGGTATCTGAGCATGCGGCGCAACAATTTCTCAAGACCATAACTGGTGCGTGTTGTTTCCGTGGTACAACAATAAAACACCACGACAATTTATGATCGGGCCGTGAAAGTCGGTGATGTAAATTGCTTTAGATTTTGTTGGAATCCATGGTAAACACCAACAAGGTCAAAGAGCGCGAAATTGGGTGGAATTCCCTACCCGGTTCCAATTTTACACCGGAGTACCCGTCGAAAGACTGTTGAAAAAGCGAAAGCTGGGGCCTTGTGGTTGAAGCCCCACAGACCATTTTGTCCATGAGGCCAATATGGTTCCGGTAATTTTACAAACCGTTCGCGCCTCTTGATAATGCGAAACAAGAACGGTGATTTTAGGCAAAAAGAAACCCCGCACCATTTAATTTGATGCGGGGTTTTTGCTTTTGATATACCAATTATAACTTTGAAAGTAGAAACTTATAGGCTTCTTTAGCGTTTTTAAAAGATGCTAACTCTCCGCTATTTCTTGCGAACCTGATGGCCTCTTCGAGAGTTTGATGGTTTCCACAAGCAGCGCCACCTGACCGATCAACACTTAACCACGAAAATCCGCTACCACCAACTTCCCTATGTAGTTTATATGGCCCAGATATTCCGGTAAAGATGTGGACCATGTCTTCTGTCTCCTTTGGCCTACTTAGGACTAAAAAACCGCCATTAACCAAAAACTCAACCCAGCCATTCTGCTGAATAGCATACTTTTCAAACTCAAGATCCCAAACAACCTTAGTATGATATCCACAACGCTTGACAAACTTTTCAAACTCGCCTGAACATGCTGATTCTGCGATTGCTTTTCCTGTGAGGTCTTTTACCAGCTTATATTTTGTTTCCATTTTAATCTCCTTTTTTATATTAATTTTTCTGTTTATTTTTAAGACTCAAATCTACTTATCGAACACATCCCAAGCCGTTTTCATGCACTTCGGACACTTCAAGGCTGAAACCATTTCTTTGGCCTTGATGTTTAATCCGGTCAGGCAAAGCATAGCCGGTGCACCCATCTTCCACGCCCCCATGTCCGTCGGGTTGGTAGAAAAAACAACACTGTCACCGCATTTCTTGCAATTGTATTTTGAGCTTACGAGTTCGTTTTTCATGGTGTTATCCTCGATTTTATTAATGCGTTTAATTACATCTAATTCCAACCGCTTCCACCACTGAATCTGTTTGTGACTTGGCTTGATTAATGTCCCATGTGGTTCTCCTTTTTCGATTAGATTGGTTAGGCGTTTCAATAGGCGCTTTTCAGATTCGAGTTGTCGGGTTGTATGGAGGTTCATTTGTATCCTTTTGTTCCCCAGGATTTTGTTGTGAATATCGGCATTGCCATTTTATACACCCTCGTCAAAGGAACTGGGCGCTTATTGTTTGGTTGCCGACCTATATATTTTTGGTCAGAACCAAAATAAAGACTATTAATATCTGACTCTGGCAAGTTCCAATCATAATAATCTCTTCCATTTTTCATGATAAAATCCCCCTAAAAAGTTAATCTTAAAATCATTCTACGCCAGTTTTTATGGTTTGTAAAGGGTATTCGCAACGTCTGGTTGACCGTGGCGTTTTTGTTAGCAGAAAGAGATTGCCTGCCTCAAGCCCAGGCTATAAGTTGGCGCGCATGATGTTTCGCTGCTGTATGTGAACTTTGAGCAAGAATCTGTTCCAAGGCCGTTTTCAAAGAATCTGATTTCTGATCCTTCTTTTGTTGCGATATAAGAACCGATGTTACCTGTGATTTCGAACCCTGCTTTTTTGAGTTTTTTGATTGCGTTTGAAAGTTTCATTTTCGTCTACTTGGTTGCCTTGTGTTTTGTTTGTTTCTTTAAATACAATCTAAACTAAACATGGGCGCATGTAAAGAAAAAAACACACAAACACAAAATAAAATTACAATTTGCCAAAATCTCACTTTTAATATACTATTTGTAAAGGGATTTTTTTATAAACTATTGCATGGGCCTCTATATGATCGAACTCATTAATATGCTGTGTAAGGACTACAATCTCCCCCTATGCATAATTTTTACTTATGTGGCAGTTTCAAACACGAAACTCCTTAACAATGCAAAGCACGAAAAAGAACTGAACCAAGAAGAATTCGGGCGCGTTTATAAGGATATTGGTAGAAACGAAAAACGTGTGGATAATTGCGAAAATGCCATTAAAAAAGTAGCAGAGGGTCAGGTTGAAACGGACAAAAAAGTAGTTGAAGTATTGTGCGAAGTCAAGGCGGTTAAAATAAAACTTGAAGAAAAATACAAAGAAAGGAAATGGTATGGCAGCAAAGAAAAAACGACCCAAACAGCCCAAGAAACAGCCTAAAAAAGGCAGCATGTTGTTGAGTCTTGGAAAAGAGACACCGAAAAAACGGAGAGCGAGTTAGTGGAAGACAAGGGAATTTAAAAACATCAAGGAGGATGTTGTCATGCTTTATTGGGTTAGTTTTGCGATGATTCTAAACGGGGTCATCGGTGATCTTGTTTCGTCTGTATTGCTATATGATATCGATACGTGGCAAGTTTGGTATTCGATTAGCCGAGATGTACAACTGACCGGATTTGCGTTGCTTGCCTTTTCAATTTGCGATTACAATAAAATCGAAATGAAAACAGCAACGTTTTTCCTGGTCATTTGGCGTTTGGCCGTTTCTGTCATCAATCTATTCGAATTCGAAATATTCTATAGCCCATTATCCCTTGCGTTTCTTGTCTGTGTATATTTGACGTGGCTCGGAAAAGCGGCTAAAATGGGCACTATAGATGATGTTGAGCCTAAGCACGGGGCTTACTATTTTCTCATGCCGATTCATTCAGTTTGGGGATTGCTTAAAAGCGTTTTTCTTCCTTGGGAAATGGCAAGGTATGAAAGCGTAATTGCAGTTGATGATGGAATGCTTTGGTCAGTACATAAGGGCAGGTTCTCAAGCGTTGAAGTAGAAAAGACAAACATTTCAAATAGAAACGGTGCAAAGGTTTATTTAGGCAGGCCGTTTTGTAGGTATGAGATTGCTAAACTCAATGAACTTGTGGGTAAAAAATGCATTCCTGGTATTAGGGATTGTAGAAGGTTTAAGGTGGTATAATTCCTGCTAAACTCGATAGATGCGTTGAAAAAGTAAAGCGTCAAGGCAAAAGCAAGGCTTCGGCTTTTGCTATTTGTAACAAAACTTTGGGCAAGAAGAAGAAAAAGAAAAGCAAGAAAAAATAATCAAACCCGGAGGTTCCGGGAAAGGTGGCGGTGCCATGGCAGTTAAGGACGAGAGAAAGAAATCGACAGTAGGGAGGAAGACAAAATATAAAAAAGAATATGATGAGCTTGCCTTTAACTATTGCCTGTTGGGTGCTATTGATGTCGAATTGGCTAAGTTTTTTGATGTATCAGAAAAGACTATAGACAATTGGAAAAATGACCATGATTCATTTTTACAGGCCATAAAGTCTGGAAAGGAAGAATCAGACGCCAAAGTCGCACAAGCATTATATCACAGAGCAACAGGATACAGCCACCCAGAAGAGAAGGTTGTGATGGTTGATGGAAAGCCCGAAATAGTCCAAATCACAAAACACTATCCGCCTGATACTGGAGCTGCTGTGGTTTGGCTTGGGAACAGGCAAGGCACAAAATGGAAAAGAGATCCTTCCGCAGCTCCGCCCTCAACCGGAGTTACCAAAGAAGAGTTGCTTGAAACAATCGCAAACGGGCTTCCTGATTAATGGCTGTATCGTTCGCAACAAAGCGAGAAATTGCGCGGTGGTATCCATTAATAGAGCATCCCGTGCAAATGGATCTTATTAATGATGATGTCAGGTTTAAGGTTGTTCCAGCCGGTCGGCGGTGTTTAGCTGAAGGTACGCTTGTGTCTACGCCTTGTGGACCAAAATCAATTGAATCGCTGCGTACTGGTGATGTTGTCTTTGGGTACAACAATGACGGGTCTGTTTCAGAAACCACTATATCCAAGGTATGGGATAATGGTGTTAATGATGTAGTGTCCATGGTGTCTTCACATAGAGAATATTTAAAGGCCACGCATAACCATAAACTTTTCGCGTGTAATGAGGCTTACTACGACAAAAGACGTGAACACCTCAAGGATACCAACGGATATAAGAAGCGTAAGATTTCCACAATAGGAAAACGCACAAGAGTTAAGCGCATTTACCTCGGTGATATGATTATCGGTGGATCAAAGCATGTTCCTAATACTTATTCACTCGGTGCATTGACTGGCGACGGATGCTCGAGGGATAACAAATCAACAACACATCAATATCAAAAAAACATTAATATATCGAGTGCGAATGATATTATACCATTACGGGTGGCCTCTGAGATGGGTGGAAAGCTAATCTATCCCAAAAGCGAGAATTATACATACAAAATAAATTGTGGGTTGGGTGTTGTTAATACGGTGCCTTTTTATAGCGAATGGGTTGATGGAAGGTATGCCCATGAAAAGATTGCAGACTGGGGTGAAATAGATTTGTGGGATAGAGAGTCGGCGTTAATGTATCTTTCTGGTGTTATTGATACAGACGGATCTATCTATTACAAAACCAAGACAAGAAAAGAGGGTGTTGTATGCATTTCGATGCAGGCCAAAAGCGTTGTTGAATGTTGCCAAAAGATTATTTTTAAGTACTTCCAAGAAGTGCCAACAATCCATATTGACGACAGACAAAAGTATAAAAACGGGCCTGTGTATAGCCTCAAAACAACCTCTAATTTACAGGTTTACAATATCGTCGATGCCATTTGCGGAATGTCTTCTAAGGCAGATTCGTTCGATGTGTCGAAGCTCAATGTGCGCAATGTGGTTTCCGATAGAATAGGTTTGACGCATGGTGATATGTCAAGGGCCCATGTGTACGACATAACAGTTTCAAACGACTCTAATATGTACGTTCTTCATCATGGTGGTATTGTAACATCGAACTCAGGCAAGACTGAAAGATTTAAGCGATGCCTCGCTAAACACGCCATGAGAAACCCAGGGCAAAAGCTGTTTGCTGCTGCACCAACCCATTCACAGGCGAAGAAGATTTTCTGGAACGATATGAAACTTCTTTGCATGACCAGCCTTGCGACTCGCAAACCATCCGAAAGCGATCTCACTATTTTCATGGATAACGAAACTGAAATCACAGTTTTGGGACTCGATAAACCTCAGCGTTTTGAAGGTATTCCTTGGGACGGCGGTGGCATTGATGAGATTGCAGATATTAAGAGTGATGCTTGGGAATCAAACATCATGCCAGCCCTTGATACCTACAATCCGACAAGACCTGATTATAAAGCTTGGTGCTGGCTTCTTGGTGTCCCTGACGGCTTAAACCATTATTACGACATGTATCAATATGCGATAACATCGGGCGATGAAGATTGGAAAGCTTATCACTGGAAATCGTCTGATATCTTGCCAGCAAAGACAATTGAAGCCGCCAAGAGAAGAATGAGCGCAAAGCAGTTCAAGCAGGAATATGAGGCATCGTTTGAAACTGCATCAGGCAGGATATATGAAGACTATTCTTCCAAAAACCATACCAAAGAAACAATTCAATCACATGAACAACTCCTTTGGCATCATGACTTCAACTTTACCCCGATGTCATCCGGTATTGGCGTAAAGCGTAATGGTAACGATCTTTATATTTTGGACGAGATTATTCTTTCTTCTGCTATTACAAAACAAAGCGCATTCGAGTTCTTGGAGCGATACAAAGACCACAAGAATAAGAACGTCCTTATATATGGAGACCCTGCTGGACGAGCTGGGGAAAAACACGGTCACGCATCTGATTACACTGACATGGAAGATATTCTTCGCACAAACGGATGGAAATTTGAACGCAGAGTAAAGCCGAAGGCTCCGGCAATCAAAGACAGGCAAAACGCTGTTAGGGCCAAGATACTGAACGCTAAAGATGAAATAAGCCTATTTGTAAATCCATCAAGGGCTAAATACGTAGACAAGGGTCTTTCAACTTGCCAACTTAAAAAAGGCTCATCTTTCCAGGAAGAAGAAACTGAATATCAGCACATCACCACGGCTATTGGTTACATGGTAGACTACGAATGGCCTATTAACTCACCGATCATCTCAACGCCCATCAGGTGGGCAATGTAGGTAAAATGACAATCACAACCCTAAATGAAAACGCAGAATACATTAACCGGCTTGAGGAGTGGCAGACTGTCCGTGATTGCATGGCTGGCGCTAAAACTGTCAAAGATGCTGGCGAAGATTATCTTCCCATCCCGAACCCGTCAGACACATCGCATGAAAACATTTTGCGATATAGGCAGTATAAGAAGCGCGCCCAATTTGTGAACTTTACCGCAAGATCTGCCCGTGGATTCGTTGGCCTTGTTCGTCAGCGTGAACCTATCGTTGAATTGCCACCTGATATGGAATATTTGATAAAATCAGCGACGGCATCAGGCGTTGGGCTTAACCAGTTGGCAGACGATACCGTAAGGGAATTACTTGCAACTGGCCGATATGGGTACCTTGCAGATTATCCAGAGCAGCCACGCAATCTGTCAAAAGCAGAGACAAAGCGAATCGGAAACAAGGGCCGAATTCTTACCTACCAGGCTGAACAAATTCCGAGATGGCACGAATCTATTATTGATGGGGTTCGTGTGCTTGATTACGTTAAATTAGTTGAGCCTGTTGAAAAACTTGGCAAAAACGGTAACACAATTGAAGAAACTTTTCAGTATCGAGTGTTGAGGCTTAGTCCTCAAGAGTTGTTGGACCAAGAAGGCAATCAGATCCTTGACGATAATGGCGACATTAAATTTACCAATCCAATCTATACACAAGCACTATACGATGACGAGGCAACATCAACTCTGATTGGAGATATCATGATTCCGCTCCAATCTGATGGTCAGCCTTTTAATTTTATTCCGTTTATTTTTGCGGGTTCTGAATCAAACGATCCGAAAGTCGATCCGGCTCCACTGTATGACATTGCAGATATCAACATTGGTCATTATCGAAACAGCGCAGATTATGAAGAGTCGGCCTTTGTTGTTGGTCAACCGATGCTTGGTATCGTCACTGACATCAGTTCAGAAGCATGGGCAAACGCTAATCCTAATTTCTCGTTTGGTTGTCGTGCTGGCGTTTTTCTTGGTGCCAATGGTGATTTAAAACTCGTACAAGCCCAGCCTAATACCATAGCCAAGGAGGCAATGGATAGCAAGGAAAATCAGCTCAAAATGATCGGCGCAAAGATGATTGAGACTGATAACACGGCTGAGACTGCGACCGCCGCAAGGATCACGAATGGAGCTGAGAACAGCGTGTTGGGTAAGATCGTCCTGAACACTTCAGACGCGATTGTTACGGCTATTGGGTGGCTTGGGTTATTTCAAGGTGTTCTTACTAAAGATGTTATCTTCGAACTCAACACGCGATTTTATGACCCTGGAGTTGATCCCCAGGCCATCATGGCATCTATTGCGCTCTATGATCGCGGCATTATCGCAAAGGCCGACGTTCAGGACTTTTCACGCAAACAGGGTGTTGTAGATTCAGACCGAACCAACGAAGACATCGACAAAGATGCAGTCGATAATGTCATGGAGCAACTTTAGGGTTTACAAGCGCTATCCTTTGGGTTAAGGTTGGTTTGCGATTAACTTTAACCAAAGGAGATGGTATGACAAAAGAAGAGAAAAATCATCAAGCATATTCTGATTGTTGCGACTTGCTACCACCAACAATGCCACACGACGAGGAATATATGGAATGTTACCGTGGGTGGAGGAACTTGGCGCGCTTTCCAGAGGATGTTGATTGCTATCTTGATTATTCTGACGATGATCGCGTGATGTAACGTTTAACCCGAGGAGACAAAATGAAAGTCTATATTACAAAGTACGCGTTGACTAAGGGTGTAATGATTGAAGATGGGGATTTTTCTGAAATTACAGGCGCTTTTATTGTTACAAAGCCGGGTTTAATAATCGATTTTTATCACGGGAAAGATTTTCACACTACCAAGGAATCAGCCCTTAAACGATGCGAAGAAATGAAAATAAAGAAGCTGCAATCTCTCGGCGAACAAGTCAAGAAGATTTCTGCGATTGAATTTTCCATTGACGAAGAGATCTAAGGAGGCAAAATGAACAAAGACCGAGTTGTGATTGAGGTTAATGGAATGAGGTATATTATGGAGCATGCAGTCCCACCTTTATGTAGTGCTTGCATTGCGAATGGGCTCTGTAATAAAGACAATGTTATCAATTTGATGTGTATAGGTGGATACACATGCACCTCCGCTTGCAAAATCGACCCAGAGCCAAAGATGTACTTCGCATGGAATCGGGAGGAGGCGAGGATGTTGGTGGGGAAGGAAATTGAACATTCAGTAGAATACAATGGTGCTGAATGGAAGCGAGGAAAGTTGCTTGAAATTGTTGATTCAATTGGGTGCTATTCGTTCTCAGTGGATGGCATTTTAAGGCCAATTATCCGCGAAATCCCAACAATCGAAATGACCATGGCCCAGTTCCGCGAGAAATACGGTGTGCCGGATAATGTTGTGATTGTGGAGGGGGAGTGATGGCTGAGATCGAAGAGTGTAAACATTACGGGATAGACCCGAAAATTGTCGAGAGATTTGAAAAGCGAATTGAAAGGTTGCTTAGAGATATGGATAAATACGGGCTGAGTTTATTTTGTGGTAGCGCCGGTACTATTCGTGCAGATGATTTCTATGAAGGCATGCCACTTGTGGTGGGTCATATCCGTGGTACAAATCATGACGGTGGAGACGGTGGGGTTTCATCTGAATACGATGGGCTTCAACGAGGCGAATAACAAACAACCCTCCAACGCGAGGGATGGGAGGTGGTGGTGGAGGAAGATAATGAAAAGATCATAGTCAAGATTGTTGAGTCTCCAATGTACAACTGGACGTGCCCAAGCTGTGGAGAGAGTGTTTTGTCACGACACAATCCCATGGGCGTTAATTCCGATAGTTGCACTTTTTGCGGTGAAATGTTTTACGGCAAAAATTTCGTTACGATTATTAACGGTTAACATTTACACCCTCGCCGATCTGTGGTATGGTTGGTGAGGGTTTTAATTAAAAGGAGATATAAAATGATCGAACAATTGATTGCTGGCGTTGTTATTTGTGCCGGGTTCTATCTATTCATGGACCCACCGCCTAAACATTCGGCTTTCTGTGCAGCCATCACAGGCGCATACCTTTTCATGCAGTGGTTTTGTTAGGGGGATTTATGAAGGCTATTATCAAGGGTGAAACTGTAAATGTGAAAGTTGTTGAAGATCTCGGTTGTCAAGGTGGGAGATATGCAAAGGTTGTAGAATATAATGGTGAAGAGCATGTGGTCGTAAAGTCATGCAGAGTTTGGAGGCAACACGTTCCATCACTTCAGGTGGGTCCAGATTACCAGTGCCAATCTATTTAAAGGAGAAACGATGAAAGCAGAGATTAAGGATGGGAA
>JBFHGX010000007.1:0-58743 GCA_041582875.1 Bacteroidales bacterium
ACGTTAAAGATCTGCATTTTAATTGAAATAAACAAGAAATATCATCAAAGATTCGGGCAAGTTTTGAACAGGAAAAAGTTGATATCAGGGTGATTACGGGTTTTCTTGCAGAGACTAATTATGTAAAAGATAACCTATTTAACCTTTTCAATTTTGGTATCCACAAAACTAGTGGCTGTTGCAGGAAATTTCATTCCGTTTTGTTCTACATCCATGGTCATGTCCAATTGCAAGCTTGAAACTTTCACCATACCGGTTTTACGATCAATGGTCATTTCGCCAGTCATGGTACCATCCAGTTCACCACCAGCTTCAGGATTGTCAATATTGGCTGACAATACCCCGTCAACTTCTAAAACAGCTTCCTTGCGTGTGGCTTTTTTTAAGGTGTATTTCACCTTTACAGCCATATTACTTGTTTCCATGGGTTCCAACTCTTCTTCCCAACTTTCGCCAACCTTAATTTTATGATCAGGATAAACGGCATAATTATTACCGGTGTTTAGGGTACTTGACATCTCACCAGCATTGCCCAGAGCACTCATGTCCATGTCGATCACATGTCCACGCTCATCCATCAAAGAAATAACAGAAGCATTTATTAATTTATTCATCTGGGTAGCAAATTCAGTTCCCATTGGAGAATTGAAAGTAGAACTGTCCTCAGAATCATACTTGATCTCCATACCAAAAATACGTTGATCCATAACAATCCGCTTAAAGGTCGTACGCTGAGTAATTTGTTCATTTTTCACGGAATCGATGACCGATTCAAGATAAAAAGACATTTCCTGATCCAAGGTAACTTTCTGTCCCATAGCTTCAAACTGAATGGTTTGTTCAATATTCGAAACATTGGTAAACTGTTCGCCTTGCTTCAGTTGATATTTGAGTTCGATACTCTTTTGAGCAACAGCGCTATTGGTAAAGGCCATCAGATTAACAGCCAACAACAGCAGCAATACATTCCATTTTGATTTCATCATGTTCATTTAATGTTTAAGGTTAAAAGTTAGGTTCGTCATCGTCCAGGTCGTTATTCATTTTCGACTGAAAGCTTTTGATTCCTGCCCCCATGTCATTTTGAGTGAAGCCGCCATCGTTTAGTCCTTGGGCATAATCTTCAAATTTGGCAAATTCGCCAACAAACTTCAATTTTACATCGCCTACAGATCCGTTCCTGTGTTTCGCGATGATGATTTCTGAGACCCCCTGTGTAGGTGTGCCATCTTCAAACACATCAATTTTATAGTACTCTGCACGGTAAATAAACAGCACCAGGTCAGCATCTTGCTCAATCGCACCTGACTCACGTAAGTCAGACAAAATGGGTCGCTTGGCCTGTCCGGGGCGGGTTTCAACGGCACGACTCAACTGCGAAAGTGCTAAAACTGGAACATCCAATTCTTTAGCCAACGCTTTTAGCGATCGTGAAATTTGGGAAATTTCCTGCTCACGATTTCCACGGTTTTCACCTCCGGAGGTCATCAACTGCAAGTAATCGATAAACACCATTTGGATGTCATGCTGTTGTTTCAATCGACGGCACTTAGCCCGCAATTCAAAAATAGAAAGAGCAGGAGTATCGTCGATAAACATTTTGGCTTCTACCAGATTAGATATCTTGTCAGTAAGCTGCTGCCATTCGTAACTGGCCAACTCGCCTTTTTTTAATTTATCCGATCTAAGCTCAGTTTCACTAGATATCAACCGGGTAACCAACTGCACAGCTGACATTTCCAAAGAAAAGAAAGCCACCGGTCTGTTAAATTCAACAGCTACATTGCGCGCCATATTAAGAGCAAAAGCCGTTTTACCCATGGAAGGACGAGCAGCTAAAATGATGAGGTCAGATTTTTGCCATCCGGAGGTCATCCGGTCGAGAGCAGTAAATCCGGAAGGAACACCCCGCATAGATCCATCGGCATCACGCGCATGTTCAATATCCAGAATGGCTTGCCGAACCAACGAAGGCATATCTTGAAAACTTCTTCTCAAATTGGTTTCAGAAACCGAAAACAAACTCTGCTCTGCCTTATCCAACAGATTAAACACATCTGTGGTATCTTCAAATGCATCTTTGATGGTTTCGGAAGAAATGCGAATAAGCTCTCGCTGAATATGCTTTTGCATGACAATTCGGGCATGAAACTCCACATTGGATGCCGATGCAATGCGACTGGTAAGCATGGTGATATAATAAGGACCACCTACAATCTCAAGCTCCCCCTTACTCTTTAGCTTATTTGTAACCGTTAAGATATCAATGGGTTCCGACTCCGAAAAAAGTTCCGAAATGGCACTAAATATGCGTTGATGACTATCCTTATAAAACACCTTTGGGGTTAGAATATCAATTACAGCCGAAACCGCATCTTTTTCAATCATCATCGCACCCAAAACAGCTTCTTCAAGGTCGGTAGCTTGCGGGGGAACCTTACCATGCTCAAAAACTTGTTCCAAGCCAGTGGTTGTCTTTTTTGAAATGCCTGATTTTCTGAACTCTTTCTTAACTTCTTCCATAAAGCCAAAAATACAAATAATGGTTTTGGTTGATAACAGTGTTGATAACTTAAATTTGGTGAAAATTTACTTATAACGGCAGACCTGAATGAAATCAACTCCTGAGTAAGAAAAAAAATGTCCGACAGGCCTATAAGCGGGATTCTGTTTCTGCGCGCATTTACACACATCGCAGACTTCCATCATTTATCTCGACCTAATGTCACCATCAGGCTCTAGCAATCTACCCTCCGAACTCAGGGCGAGCAGCCCTTATTCTGCGCGAAGCAAAAGCGCCGGTTTATTTGATCTTGCAGCCCCTGAGGTTTACCCCCGTTCATTGTCACCAATAAACAGCGTGGGCTCTTACCCCACATTTTCACCCTTACCTGCCAATAGCAGGCGGTTATTTTCTGTGGCACTCGCTGTATCCGCCAATGGCGAACCCTTCCCGTTAGGAAGCAAGGTGCTCTATGCTGTCCCGACTTTCCTTCCGCAGCATGCTGCGAACGATGGAACAACCTGCCGAACGTGTGCAAAGATACAGTAAAGAACAATCATTATTCACCCCTCTTTAGTTGTTTTGAACACATGATCTTTAGCAGATACATAATATCATAGGTAAGTATAATTAATACTACTTTTGCAAAAAGACTTTGATCATGATACAATTTGCAGGATGGATAGGTGGACCTGAACTGATTATCATTGTAGTGGTAGTCGTTTTGTTATTTGGTGGAAAAAAAATCCCTGAACTCGCCAAAGGACTTGGAAAAGGAATTCGAGAGTTTAAAGATGCCACCGAAAATAGTGGTATTGCTGATGACCTAAAGGATATAGCTTCGGAAATGAATGAGGTAAAATCTTCTGTGGACAAGATGAATCCGAAAAAAATACTCGACAAAAACAATCCTCTTAAACCTAAAAAATAGTCATTGCTGATCTACTCACTCATTAACTACACTACTCATTGAAAGACTTGACTACCGGCAAAGAAGGCCGGCGCATACTCAACTTTGCTATCCCCATGCTGCTGGGAAATGTGTTGCAACAGATGTACAATGTAATCGACAGCATCATCATTGGCAATGTACTTGGCAAGGAGGCATTAGCCGCTGTTGGCGCCAACTTTCCATTAATTTTTGCGTTAATTTCGTTTGTCGTGGGAATCGCAATCGGAGCAACCGTAATTATTGCACAATACTATGGTGCAAAACAAATGGACAAAGTAAAGAGAACCATCGACACCCTGTATATTTTTATGTTTTTTGCTTCCCTTGTATTAACCGTGGTGGGAATTACTTACAGCAAGAACATCTTTCAGCTCATCGATTTACCTGAAGAGGTTATTCCTTTGGCAGTTTCTTATTTTAATGTATACGCGCTGGGATTTGTGTTCTTTTTTGGATTTCAAGGCACAAGTGCAATTCTGCGTGGACTAGGTGATTCCAAAACACCACTTTATTTTTTGGTTATTTCTACCATTATCAACATTGGACTCGATATTTTGTTTGTGGTGGTATTCGGATGGGGTATTGAAGGTGTAGCAGCTGCTACTGTTATAGCACAAGGGGGTGCTTTTATTACGATTGTGTGGTACCTCAACAAATACCATAGTTTCCTCGATTTTTCGCCCCTAAAAATGAAGTTCGATCAAGAAATATTCAAAAAGAGCTTACAAATTGGACTGCCATCAGGTATCCAGCAAACGGCAGTGGCGCTTGGATTTTTGGCCCTGTACCGCATTGTCAACATGTTTGGAACACCTACCGTTGCTGCCTATAGTGTAGCCACACGCATCGATTCATTTGCCACCTTGCCTGCCATGGCCTTTTCAGCCGCCATCTCAACCTTTGTAGGTCAAAATATAGGAGCTAACAAAAAAGAGCGAATAGGTAGAGGACTAAATGCCACATTGCTTATGATTGCTATGCTGGCCATCACCATCAGTTCACTTACGGTTGTTTTTGCTGAACCTTTGATGCGCCTTTTTACCAACAAGGATGATTTTGAAGTGGTCGCTATCGGCGTAAAATACCTTCGCATTGTGAGTCCGTTCTACCTAGTTTTTTCGTTGATGTTTATTTTCAATGGAGTACTTCGGGGAGCTGGCGACACCGTATTCCCCATGTTTATCACCATTATGGCCCTGTGGATCATACGACTTCCCATTTCATATTTGCTTTCATTGCGACTGGATGCCATTGGTATTTGGTGGGGGATTCCCATTGCATGGGGATTCGGACTCATCGCTTCATTTTTCTATTACAAAACCGGACGATGGAAAAAGAAGGCCGTGGTTAAGCATGGTCAACCGGTGAAATAACTAACTTTGTGGCTTCATCAACAACACAAAAGGTGAGTCCGAAGAATTCCTTTACATTCAAAAAACGTTTAAAAAGCTTTGAATATGCGTTTAAAGGGCTTTTAAAAGCACTCAAAACACAGCATAATCTTTGGATACACCTAACAGCAACGGTATTTGTGATTGGTGCTGGATTTTACTTTCAGATTACAAAAACAGAATGGATGGCTATTGTTTTGGCCATCGGTGGCGTTATCACCGCCGAATTAATCAATACTGCCATCGAATGGACGGTTGATTTGGTTTCCCCAGATAAGCATCCTTTGGCAGGAGACATCAAAGATGTGGCTGCAGGTGCAGTTTTATTTTTTGCATTGGTATCAGTTGTGATAGGACTACTGATATTTTTACCCCATATAATAAACATGTTATGATTTTAATTGCCGACAGTGGCTCCACTAAGACAAGCTGGGCGCTCCTTGATCAAGGCCACCCAACAACTTTTTTTCAAACCCGTGGACACAATCCATATTACTATAGTGGTGATGAACTAAAAAATATTCTCCAACAGGAGTTAATGCCACAAATTAAACATCCCAACCACATTTCGGAATTGTATTTTTACGGATCAGGATGTTCATCTGAAACCAATTGTAATCGGGTAGCGAATGCCTTGGAGGCCTTGTTCGGTCAAGCCAAAGTCAAGGTGCATCATGATTTGTATGGAGCGGCTTTGGCCCTACTCCATCGCAAAAAAGGCATTGCTTGTATACTTGGAACCGGCTCCAATTCATGCGGTTGGGATGGCAATGAAATTACTGAAAATGTCCCTTCACTGGGATTCATGCTAGCCGATGAAGGAAGTGGTACTACTATTGGAAAAAATCTCTTAAAAGGGTTGCTTAAAGGAGAAGCCGATAAAGAAATTACCCATACATTTTATGGTCATTACGGCCTCACTTTTGAGAAAACACTCGATTTGATATACAAAGAACCTGAACCCAATCGGTTTATGGCTTCGCTGACCAAATTTGCCGGTCATCACATCCAAAATCCATGGTGTAGAAAAGTAGTAAAACACTCACTTGACGAATTTATCACCTTAAACGTTAAACTTTATCAGGATCACGAAAAATTACCCATTGCCTTTACAGGATCAATCGCCCATCATTTTAAGGAAATTTTACAAGAAGTTTGTTACGATCACGGACTTAACATGGGTATCGTGCTCAAAGATCCCATTGAGGGATTGGTAAGGTTTCATGAGTCGGAAGTCAGGAAGTAGAAGTCAGGAGTCTGAGGTAGCGAAAGGGAAGTCATTTTGAGCTAAAAACAACTCATCTTACACCCTCAACTAACTGAATCAAATCTTGCAAGGCCGGTCCAGCATCAGTTCCATCCACCCAATGCACATCCATATCACGTCTTAACCAGGTCATTTGCCGTTTGGCATAGCGACGGGTGTTGGTTTTAATTTTCTCTATGGCCATATCCAAGCTCCAATCGCCATCCAGAAATGCAAAAAGTTCTTTGTACCCTACCGTATTAAGTGCATTCAACTGTCTGTTTGGATAAACCCTTTTGGCTTCATCAAGCCAGCCCAGAGCAAGCATTTGATCAGTCCGTTGATGTATCCTGTCAACGAGTAAATCCCTGGGCCACTCCACTCCTACTTTAAGTATTTCAAACGGACGCTTACGCTTGGTTTTTAATCGCTGTTCAGTGAATGGCTTGCCTGTTTGCAAACAAACTTCGATACCCCGCATCAAACGCATGCGATTACTCCTGTCTACCACCTCATAATACTCTGGATCGAGCTCCCTTAACCAATTTGCTAATCCCATAACGCCTTCTTTTATAAAGGTATCATTCAGTTTATTTCTCATTTCTGGATCAGGATCAGGAAGCAGATCGATACCATTGCACACAGCATCAATGTATAAACCAGACCCTCCAACCATGATCATCACTTCATGTGTTTTAAACTTATCCTCTAAAAGCTGTAAAACATCCAATTCAAATTTAGACACATTATATCCTTCATGAATAGAAAGATGCCCCACAAAATGATGCGGAATTCCCTGCATTTCCATTTCTGTTGGCGCTGCTGTACCTAGCGGGATTTCTTTAAAAAACTGTCGTGAATCGGCAGAAATGATTTCAGTACGGTAATGCCTAGCCAACTGCACAGCCAAGGAGGTCTTACCCGACGCAGTAGGGCCAGCAATGACTACAAGTAATCCTTGTTTATTGTTTGGAGTCAATATTTTTTGCATCAGGAAGGGGAATGACTTTTATGGGTGGTTCTACCAGCTTTTTCACATGCAACTTCTTTTTCTTACCCTCCTCGAGCAAAAAGGCATAGGCTTCTTCGAAATTATTTCCAATTTCACCATCCAGAATGGCTTCACGGATAAGCAATTTAAGGTCCCCTACCGTTTTTGAAGGACTTAATCCAAAGGTTTCCATAATGGCCTCACCCGTTACCGGAGGTTGCCAATTGCGCATTTGATCCTTGGCTTCCACATCTTTCAGCTTTTGCCGAACCAGTTGAAAGTTTTTCAGGTAACGTTTGACTTTGGCCTCATTTTTTGAGGTAATATCTGCATCACACAACATCATCAAGTCATCGATATCATCGCCGGCATCAAACAAAAGGCGCCGAATGGCAGAATCCGTAACAATTTCCTGGGCCAATACAATGGGACGCAAGTGTAACATCACCAGCTTTTGCACATATTTCTGCTTTTCATTCTGAGGCAATTTCAACTGCTTGAATATATTAGGAACCATCTTAGCCCCAATAAATTCATGCCCGTGAAAAGTCCAACCAACCTTTGTTTCGAATCGCTTGGTGACTGGCTTTGCAATATCATGTAAGATGGCCGCCCATCTTAACCATAAGTCATTTGTTTTTACAGAAAGATTATCCAGCACCTCGAGGGTATGATAAAAATTATCCTTATGTCCCAATCCATTCATCACCTCAACACCTTTTAGGGCAACTAATTGAGGAAATATAATACCTAACAATCCCGACTCTTCCAACAGTTTGATCCCAACCGAAGGTGTTTTGGCCAGGACAATTAAATTGAATTCGTCCATCACCCGTTCCTGTGACACAATTCTGATTCGGTTCTTATTGCGCTCAATGGCGGCAAAAGTTTCCTTTTCAATTGAAAATCCCAGTTGTGTAGCAAAACGAACAGCACGCATCATCCTTAAAGGATCATCAGAAAAAGTAATGTCCGGATCGAGTGGGGTTCGAATGACTTTATTTTCAATATCCTGAACACCTCCAAAAGGGTCCAACAGGTTACCGAAATCCTTAGGCTGCAAACTTAAGGAGAGGGCATTGATGGTGAAATCACGTCGATTTTGATCGTCTGATAAACTTCCATCTTCAACAATGGGCTTACGAGAATCTCTTCGATACGACTCTCGACGCGCACCAACAAACTCAATAATCCAATCACCTTGCCGAACCATGGCGGTTCCAAAATTCTTAAAATACTTGGCAGTTGCTCCGGAACCAAGAGCATCAGCAACTTTGGAGGCAACAGCAATCCCACTACCCAACACAACAACATCTACATCTTTAGAAGGGCGTTGAAGCAAAATGTCGCGTACAAACCCTCCAATAACAAATGCTTTCACATTCATTTGGGCACAAACCTCCGAGATGGTTGCAAAGAAATCGTGATGAAGCCTATCGGCATAATTTAACATGGTGCAAAAATAGGAAAAAGTGTCTAGGCAAGTGACAATAACACATTGGAGATTTTCAACTATAGACACTTCCAACTTTATTCACTTTTAACTTTCCCAATCCTTATTTATAATCACTAAAAAATATGAAAACAGCACTAAAATTCACTTATGCAATCGATGCCAATTGGGTTGCGTTTGTATATTTGCCAGTTCAGTAACTAACCTGATAAATTGAATGACTATGGCAAAAAGAACAATTGTAGCCTTACCCGGCGATGGCATCGGGAAAGCTGTATTAGATGAAGCTATTCGCGTCCTTGACGCTGCCGGATTTGAAGCAGACTACGTTGAAGGCGATATAGGCTGGGAGTTTTGGAAATCAGAAGGTAATCCACTACCCGATCGCACCATCAAATTGCTCGAAGAACATAAAATTGGTTTGTTTGGAGCAATAACCTCCAAACCAAAAGATGCTGCTTTTGAAGAGCTGGCACCTGAGTTAAAAGAAAAGAAATTGGTTTATGCCTCTCCTATTGTTGGATTAAGGCAACATTTCAATTTAGACATTTGCATGCGCCCATGTCATACCTATGTTGGTAATCCTTTGAATTTCATACGTCGTGGAGTTGGCGACTCCATTGAGGAACCTGCTGTTGATGTGGTGATTTTCCGTCAAAATACTGAAGGCTTGTATGGTGGCGTTGAGTGGTCGAATCCTCCTGCACAGGTTTATGATGCATTAATGACACATCCTAAATTTGTTAAAAACTTTGGTGAAACACCCAAAGAAGAAATTTCGGTATCGACCCGTATTTTCACAAAAAAAGCAACCGAAAGAATTTTGCGCGCTGCTTTTGAACATGCCAAAAACTTTGGATATAAATCGGTAACCGTTTGCGAAAAACCTAACGTTATTCGTGAAACTTCCGGTATGATGTTCAAAATGGCTCAACAAATGCAAAAAGCTGATTATCCTAACATTGAACTTTGGAATACCAATATTGATGCACAAATGATGTGGTTAACCAAAAATCCTGAGGATTATGGAGTTATCGTAGCAGGAAATATGTTTGGTGATATTGTATCTGACGGTTTTGCCGGACTTATTGGTGGATTAGGATTTGCATGCTCAGCACAATTCAATCCAGATAACGGTATTGGTGTTTTTGAACCAACCCACGGATCTGCTCCTAAATATGCCGATTATCCAGTTTCAATAGTTAATCCCATTGCGATGGTTGAGTCTGCTTGTATGATGCTTGATTTCATCAACGAAAAACCTATGGCTGCTAAAATCCGTAAAGCTGTTGCTGAAGTAATTGCTGAGGGAAAAGTACGTACCTATGATATGATGAAGATGCGTGGCAAAGCAGATGTTGTTAACAACGGGGCTGCATCTACCACCCAAATGGCAGATGCTATCATTGCCAAATTATAATCGATATTGTTTTCATCTGAAAAATAAATTGATATGGATAAAACTGTGCATCAATTGTGGCCTGAATTAGATTGGATTCAGGACAATGAACTGAGGGAGCAAACAGCTAAAACCTGGGAATTGGCGCTTAACAGAAGTGTGTTAACTCCTGAGGATTTGAACCGAATTCCATTTACACTCCTTTGTGGTCCAAACCTCAAGGTCACCTTCATGGATCATAAACGTTCGGTTGTACATATTGCCAAAGATGCCGGAGATAAAATCAACGATATGTATCACGGTGAGCTCCCTGTAAATATTGACACTTTAGTTGCAGGAGCTATATTGGCTGATGTGGGCAAATTGCTCGAATATGTTCTGGACGAAAATGGAAAAGCTATTCAGGGAACCTACGGCAAATATTTACGTCACCCCTTCTCAGGAGTGAGTTTGGCTGAAGAAGCTGGTGTTCCAGCTGAAGTATGCCACATTATTGCTACACATGCCGGAGAAGGAAACATGGTTAAAAGAACTACAGAAGCATATTTAGTTCACCATGCTGACTTCATGACTTTTTTACCTTTTAAGGAAAGATTGATCGTTTAACGACAATTTTCAATAATTCAGGCCCGGATTAATTTCGGGCTTTTTTTATATCTCCTTGTTTATAACTAAAGCATAATAATCATCGGGCAAGGGCAAATAGCCGTGTTCGTAACAAAAATAATACACTCGTTTTTCTTTGGTTTTATAAACATGGGTAAAATACTTGAAATTAAAACCATGCTGTTCAAGTGTTTGTTTCTTTACCTTTGATTTGCCATCAGGAGTGAGTTCACACAATATACTCCTGTTTTTACGTAAGATGGCATTAATATTTCTAATAAATGCTGTTTCGTCGCGATTTTCACGGTTATGATATGCATTCCTACACTGATCGTTACAAAATTTTTTGTCCACACGACCATATAATGTGGTGCCGCATTCCAAACAAACATGTTCCATGACCTTGTTTTTGCTGTAAAGTTAGAAAAAAAGATCACAAAAAAACCATCCCAACGCATGTTAATTCAAAAATATGTTGGGATGGTTTGCCTGATAAACTAGCTTGTAACAGCAGTTAGTTTTTTAACCAATTTTGGGTAGACTGTCGTCCTTGGTAACGCACTGAAATAAAATACAAACCAGACTTCAAAGTCATGACATCAAATTGGCTTTTTTCCGCCACAGATGTAATGGTTTTCAATTGCTTGCCTTGCATATCAACTAGCGTAATTTCAGCACCTACCGGAGCATTTACGTTAAGATAGTCAATGGCTGGATTAGGATACAATAAAATGCTTTCGGAGAGTTCATTCAGCAATATATCATCGAGTTGATCAACAATAAATCCGTTTTCCAAAACCAAATCGTCCACATAAACATCATATACACCAACAGATAGACTGGTGGGAATCATTACAGAAACAGTTAACAAGGTGTTACTTTCAACAAGAATCTCACTTGCGGAAAACAGCATTGCAGGATCGTCTTGGTTAACAAAACGAACTTCTCCTACCCCACTCGTCCATTGGGTATCTTCTCCAAGAATAGTTAAATTTCCACTGAAACCAAGTGGAGCATGGTCAGGATCAACAGCCGCTATTTGTGGGTTAAGTACCAATTGATTAACGGTCATTGAGGAAGTATAAATAATATCGCCACTCGTGGCGCCATTACCGTTCGCAGCATTAAAGGCGGCATAAAATGTTACCGATCCCGTTTCAGGTGCTGTCCAGTCGACTGTCCAACTATTTGAGTTGCCTGTGGGAGTTACTCCAGTATTTTTATGGGTAACGGATTTCCCACCATTGGCCAATTTAGTCCGATTGGCATCAATTATGCTAAAAACACCAACTTTTGCTCCCATCAGATCCTCGGAAGTAAGTTCAAATCCAAATTTCACAACACCAGCATGAGTTCCCGTGGCTGTGATTTGGTATGTTTCACCAGCCGTATAACCCTCAACAGGAATTGTGGAAGATATCCATGACATCTGCGTTTGTGCTGTACCTGTATGACAATCAGTACAAGTGGCTCCATTGTCTCCAGGAGATCCCGTTTTACCTCCGGGGCTTCCTGATACATAACTAAAGAGTAAAAGTGCTATGGGCAACGATAAAACAATTAGGAAAGAGTAAGTTTTTTTCATGACAATTCTTATTTAGACTTATTATATTTAAAGCGCAAAATAACACAATTTCAACTTACTAACAAAATATCTTTTATAAAAAAAACGATTTTTTAATTATCCAAAATGAAAGCTAATGAACTTAGATACAATAGTTGACTAACTGATTGCCCCGACCTACAAATAAAAAGCCCACTAAATCAATTGATTAGTGGGCTTAATTTGTAGCGGGACCGAGAATTGAACTCGAGACCTCCGGGTTATGAATCCGACGCTCTAACCAACTGAGCTACCCCGCCGTTTTGAGCCTGCAAAAATAAAAAAAAGGATTACTTTACCAACATTGTAACCACTTTTTTATTTAAAAAAACTCAAACACCTCATTTTAGCAAAAATCGCAGACTAGTTGCTGTGAGAACAAAAGTCATCTGCTACAATTTTACCTGTGGCTGATTCTCCGCTTAGAGCAACGGTTAAACCTCCATCAGTAACAGTACCTGTGGCCACAATACTTACCGACCCTGATCCTGTAGCATTAGCTTTTATGGTCCACGGCAATATAGGATTAGGTATGGTTTCTATTGTATCAGGGGTATTATAGGTAAGAGTAGAAATTGCACCGTCACCCGAAGAGGTAGCAGTAAAGGTAATTTTCATTTCTTCTGTGGTTAACTGAGAAGTATGCAGATTACAGGTTTCCGTAGTGTCTTTGGAACATCCAATAAAAGCAATAACCATGGATGACAAGAATAAAAGTGCAATGAACGATTTTTTCATAATAATTAACTGTTTAAATAAATTTTGGAGCACCGCCAAACGGCAAGTACGCAGTGGTTTTAACTTGAAATTAAAAACGTAAGATCAGCCTTTTTCTCTCAACTTCCATTAAATACATCGATTTAATTGCAATCCGTTGATTTTCTGACATCCTCACAGTTCATCTGGATATATTTACCGTCAACCGTCAAAAACAAACCTGTATATTTGCCGCAAAAAAGATGAGACCTATAAAATTTCTTGCTCTCGTTCTATGTATTTTGTGTGGATCAGTTATTAATGCACAGGACACCTCAATAGATTCCAATCGAGGCTATCATGTAAAAGTAGGTGATTTGGCTCCTGACTTAACTCTTTCCTTGATAACAGGAGAAACCATTTCGCTTACAGACCTGAAGGGAAAAGTGATTGTGCTTCAGTTTACCGCCAGTTGGTGTTCAGTCTGCAGAAAAGAAATGCCACATCTGGAAAACGAAATTTGGTTACCCAACAAAAACAAAGATTTTATATTGATCGGTATCGATTATGATGAATCATTCGAAAAAGTGTATGATTTTGTCCAACAAATGAAAGTAACCTATCCCATGGCCCTCGATCCAAACGGTAATCATTTCAATCAGTTTGCCTACCCAAAAAGTGGCATTACGCGCAATGTTGTAATCGATCAGGAAGGTAGGATAGCCTTTCTAACCCGGCTCTACGACGCAAAAGAATTTGAAGAAATGAAAAACACCATCAATAACTTATTGGACTGATCATCTTTTTCTTAAGTATGTACTTATTTCTTTATTCTGGTATAAATTTCAAAAGCATACTCAAAATCATTTTGCGGATCGTCAGCAACCAAATCATTGGATTCAAGCTCCCATTCTGCTAAAGAAATCTCAGGAAAAAATGTATCGGCATCAAAGTCCTTAAAAACCCGTGTTATATATAATCGTCTGGCAAAGGGCATAAATTGCTTGTAGATGGTTCCACCTCCAATGATAAAGTTCTCTTTATCAACAGGCATTTTATTGATGGCATCCTCAATACTGTATGCCATTTCACAGCCCTCGATGGTTTCTTCAAATTGATCGGTCAACACCATATTTAGTCGTTTTGGCAACGGCCGTATAGGCAAAGAATAATAGGTACGCTTACCCATAATAACCGGGCTACCTTCAGTGATTTTCTTAAACCGCTTTAAATCTGCACTGATGTGCCACAACAAATCGTTATCCTTACCTATGCCATTGTTGGCCGCTATAGCGACAATTATTGATATATTTTTTTGATGATTCATAGTCATATTTTATTGACAATTAAACTGATACTTCTCCCTTAATATGTGGATGTGGATCATATTCGGAAAGTTCAAAATCTTCATATTTGAAGGCGAAAATATCCCTGACTTCATGATTGATTTTCATGATGGGCAACGGACGTACCTCTCTGGACAGCTGCAATTTTACCTGATCGAGATGATTGAGATAAATATGGGCATCACCAAACGTGTGCACAAAATCACCTGGTTTTAAATCACATACCTGTGCAATCATAAGTGTTAACAAGGCGTAAGAAGCAATATTAAAGGGAACGCCCAGAAATATGTCGGCACTGCGTTGATATAATTGGCATGACAATTTACCATCAGAAACGTAAAACTGAAACCAGGCATGACAAGGAGGCAGGGCCGCTTTTCCCAAAGCAACATTCTCCGAAAACGATTTCCCCGAAAGGGGTAGTACACTTGGGTTCCAGGCAGCAACAATCATCCTGCGGTTATCCGGATTGGTTTTAATCTGGTGTATAACCTCAGCAATTTGATCGATCCCCTCACCATTCCAATTGCGCCATTGAGCGCCATAAACCGGACCTAAGTCACCGTTTTCATCTGCCCAGCTATTCCAAATTTTAACCCCATTTTCGTTGAGATAACCAACATTGGTGTCACCGGCCAAAAACCACAACAATTCATGAATAATCGACTTAAGGTGGAGTTTCTTTGTGGTGAGCATTGGAAATCCCTCACTCAGATCGAATCTCAATTGAGGGCCGAAAACAGAAATAGTTCCCGTTCCTGTACGATCAGTTTTTTGATTACCTTTTTCAAGTACGTGGGTCAATAAATTGAGATATTGGCGCATATAATGGCTTTATGTTTAGATAATGAAAAATCATCGAAAACAACAATGATTTCTATTCAAACCAACACCACTTAGTGGGAGGTTGAACAACGGTTATTTTCGATTATATTTGCCAAAATTAACGTATTTCTATAAAATTAGTATACAATGGGTATAAAGTTTAGGATAAGTATAATGAACTTCCTCCAATTTTTTATTTGGGGCGCGTGGCTCATCACCATCGGTGGATATTGGTTTCAAAACAGACAATGGACTGGAACTGAATTTGGTGTAATATTTTCGACTATGGGGATTGCTTCGCTATTTATGCCAGCTATCGCAGGGATAATTGCCGACAGGTGGATAAACGCTGAAAAATTATTGGGAATTTTTCACCTGATTGGAGCTATAGTTCTATTTATGTTGCCTGAGGTAAACGACCCTACCACCTTTTTCTGGGTTATGCTCCTAAATATGATTTTCTATATGCCGACCATTTCGTTGGCCATTACAGTAGCATATTCAGCTTTAAATGGAGCACAACTCGACGTCATCAAAAATTACCCCCCTATTCGAGTGTATGGTACCATTGGCTTTATTGTGGCCATGTGGACGGTTAGCTTATTAAAAATAGAAACATCAGCCATGCAGTTTTATGTGGCTTCAGGAGCATCACTGGTTTTGGGGTTATTCTCTTTTACCCTTCCCAAATGTGCTACTTCTAAAGGTAGCGAAAACAAAACTTTTGTTGAGTCGCTTGGACTCAAAGCCTTCACTCTGTTTAAAAACAGTAAAATGGCCATGTTTTTTGTTTTCTCAATGCTCTTAGGAGCGTCCTTGCAACTCACCAACGCATACGGAGATACATTTTTGCATGATTTTGCCAAGATTCCTGAATACAAAGATTTACTTACCGTAGAATATCCTGCCATCATCATGTCAATCTCACAGATGTCGGAAACCCTGTTTATTTTGGCTATTCCCTTTTTCCTTTTGCGTTTTGGAATCAAGAAGGTGATGCTAATCAGCATGTTTGCTTGGGTCCTCCGATTTGCACTCTTTGGTTTTGGAAATCCAGCTGATGCCTTATGGATGATTGTTCTTTCGAACATTATTTACGGAATGGCTTTCGACTTTTTCAATATTTCAGGTTCATTATTTGTTGAAACCCAAACGGATTCAAGTATACGTGCCAGCGCACAGGGAGTTTTTATGATGATGACCAACGGATTTGGAGCGATTTTGGGCAGCTGGAGCAGTGGATTAGTCATTGATAATTTCTTTAAAAACGCTTCCGGTGAATTCGAATGGCAAGGTATCTGGCTCACCTTTGCTGCGTATTCATTGGTTGTCGCTATATTATTTGCCTTGCTTTTTAAACACAAACATAACCCTAAAGAAGTTGCGAAAGTCAGTCATTAATTAATTGACTAAAACTAGAATTTACGTTTTTCCAGCTCATCGCGAAGTAGTGATGCTTCTTCGTAATGTTCTTTTTCGATGGCTAGTTTGAGCATGTCATTCAGTTGACTCACGGTATAGCTGGAATATTTGCCTTTGGCCTTCTTTTTAGGAGCAGGCTTCTTTTCTTCCGAGTAATCTTCTGCCTCAGGATCTTCCCCCATAGGGTCATCATCCATCACAATGCCAGCTTCTTCCAAAATATCCTCGTTTACGTAAATCGGACAATTAAAACGCAAAGCCAATGCAACTGCATCCGAGGTTCTGCTATCAATTTCAGAAAGCTGGCCTTCTTTTTCGCAAACCAACAGAGAATAAAAAATACCCTCCTCAAATTTATTGATTACAATTTCAATGATCTTGATAAAGTAGTGGTCGGCAAAACTTTTAAATAAGTCGTGGGTAAGCGGACGAGCAGGTTTCATTTTCTCTATTTCCATTGCGATAGATTGCGCCTCAGCACCTCCAATAATAATGGGTAAACGTCGCTTTTCGCCCGGAGCCCCTAGAATAAGGGCATAGGCACCTGTTTGCGACTGACTGTACGACATTCCCACAATTTCCAGCTTCTTTTTTTTCATCCTGACTAAAATCCTGTAAAGTATAAACTTCCGGCCAAACACAAAACGCACTACACCAAATAATTACACTTTTAATGCATGTAATTTAACCAGCAGTTCAAAGGTAATTAAGTTTGTCATAAGTCTGACTAGTGAATCAATTTTGCACAAAGTTAAAAATATTTAGGGAGATTAAATGATTATTTCTATTTTAGCCAACGCTTTCGCAATCGTTTGAATTATGCGTTTTATCTAAAATAATTACTTTCACTATGAAGAAAATTCTATCCTTAATGGCTTTGTTTGCAGTACCTTTTATAGCAGCTGCCAGCGAAGCCGATCTCAAAGTTCCTGACGGGATTAAAAATGAGAACATTCTGTATTATGGTTTTATAATAACCATTGCAGGACTACTCTTTGGACTTTACCAGTTTGTACAGGTAAAAAAAATCAGAGCACATCAAAGTATGTTGGATGTAGCACAGGTAATTTTTGAAACTTCAAAAACTTACTTAATTCAACAAGGTAAATTCATCCTTATTTTATTTGCTTTTATCGGAACTGCTGTTGCATTTTATTTTGGATTTTTATCGAAAGATGCCAACGGGGAAAACTTATTTGGTGTTGCTGGCGTTTTAATGATTCTGGGCTGGACCGTTCTGGGGATTCTGGGCTCATACGCTGTAGCTTGGTTTGGAATCAGAATGAACACCTTAGCGAACTCCCGCATGGCCTTTGCTTCATTGGAAAGAAAACCCATTAAATTATTAAACATCCCTTTGAATGCTGGCATGAGCATTGGTGTAGTGTTGATTTCACTTGAATTGATCCTGATGTTGGTCATTTTGATGTTTGTACCCGGAGAATATGCCGGAGCAAGCTTTATAGGATTTGCCATTGGTGAATCACTTGGGGCTTCTGCATTGCGTATTGCCGGTGGTATTTTCACAAAAATTGCTGATATCGGATCCGACTTAATGAAGGTAATCTTCAAAATTGGCGAAGATGATCCTCGTAACCCGGGAACCATCGCCGACTGTGTTGGTGACAATGCCGGTGACTCTGTTGGCCCAACCGCTGACGGATTTGAAACCTATGGTGTAACTGGTGTTGCCCTGATTTCGTTTATTCTGCTGGCCATTACTGATACCTCCTTGCAAGTTCAATTACTCACATGGATTTTCGTTATGCGTATCCTAATGATCATAACCTCCATCGTCTCCTTCTGGATTAATGGTGCCATTACAAAGGCCAAATATGCCAATGTTGACGATATGGATTTTGAAAAACCGTTAACCTCCTTGGTTTGGATTACCTCTATTCTTTCGATGGCAGTAACTTTTATTGCGAGCTACTATCTAATTGGTGATGTCAACAACGGAACTTTATGGATTCCATTATCTATTATTATTAGTGCAGGTACCCTGGGAGCAGCATTAATTCCTGAGTTCACCAAATTATTTACTAGTCCTAAATCAACCCACGTTAACGAAGTGGTTGAAGCCTCTAAAGAAGGCGGGGCCTCATTAAATATACTATCAGGATTGGTTGCTGGAAACTTCAGTGCCTTCTGGCAAGGAATGGTGTTTTTCTTCCTAATGTTCATCGCCTACGCGGCCTCAAAATATGGATTAGGCGACATCATGATCTACCCTTCCATTTTCGCTTTTGGGTTGGTCGCCTTTGGTATGCTGGGTATGGGACCAGTTACCATCGCTGTTGATAGTTACGGACCCGTAACTGACAATGCTCAATCTATTTACGAATTATCGTTGATTGAAGAGGATATCGAAAAAGTTACTCCTGAAATTGAAAAGGAGTTTGGTTTTACACCAGATTTTGAAAAATCTAAATATTACCTTGAGGCCAACGATGGTGCAGGTAATACGTTTAAAGCAACTGCTAAACCTGTTCTAATTGGCACAGCTGTAGTTGGTGCAACCACCATGATTTTCGCTCTGATATTGGTTATTGAACATTCGTTGGGAATACATCCCGAACAGGTTTTAAACCTACTCAACCCTTTTACCATCTTTGGATTCCTATTGGGTGGAGCAGTTATTTATTGGTTCTCAGGAGCCAGTATTCAGGCTGTTACAACAGGTGCAAGTCGTGCAGTTGCCTATATCAAAGACAATATCAATCTCGATCCTAACGCGCCTAAAAAGGCAGACGTAGCTAAATCGAAAGAAGTGGTTAAAATTTGTACCACATATGCTCAAAAAGGAATGTTAAACATTTTCATCGCGATTTTCTCGTTTGCACTGGCTTTCGCCTTCCTTTCGGCGCCCATCGGTTTAACTGATAACATGAGTGAGGTCGATAAACTGCTTGCAGCTGCTCCTGTTTCTTTGTTTGTCAGCTACTTAATTTCTATCGCTTTCTTTGGGCTGTATCAAGCCATCTTTATGGCAAATGCAGGTGGTGCTTGGGACAACGCCAAAAAAGTAATTGAAGTGGATATGCAAGAAAAAGGTACTGATTTACATGCAGCCTCTGTTGTAGGTGATACAGTTGGTGACCCTTTTAAAGACACTTCTTCGGTAGCACTGAACCCCATCATTAAGTTTACTACCTTGTTTGGTTTACTGGCCATGGAAATTGCAATTTCACCTGCTTTTAGAGATTTGGCATTGTATTTTGGACTTGGGTTCCTGGCAGTGGCCTTATACTTTGTATACCGTTCATTCTACAAAATGAGAATACGAAATTAGTATTTTATATAAAATCATTAAAAGGGAAGCTACCAATTGGCTTCCCTTTTTTTTATTTAAAGGGTTCAGTTTTTATTGTGAATTTTTTAACACATCTTTCCTTAAAATACACCAAATAATAAAATAAGATTCCTACTTTTGCTGCTGTAACCGCTACGGCGCAACACTTTTCAAATTGTTATCATTCAATTCATTAGTTAACGTAATGCTATGATCTCAAATCAATTTATCAAACGACACAATGGTCCTCGCGAGGAAGATGTATCAACAATGCTCAATAAACTGGGTTTAAAATCAGTAAATGAGCTAATCGAAAAAACCGTTCCTTCCAATATCTTTATCCCTGAAGGCATCGGCGACATTCCAGGAATGAGTGAATATGACTACCTGAACCATGTAAGAAACCTGTCGAAAAAAAACAAAATATTTAAATCCTACATCGGATTAGGTTATTACAATACCATTGTCCCTCCAGTTATTCTGAGGAATATTTTTGAAAATCCAGGCTGGTACACCTCTTACACTCCCTATCAGGCAGAAATCTCGCAAGGTCGTTTGGAAGCTTTACTCAATTTCCAAACCATGGTTTCCGATCTTACCGGAATGCCAATGGCCAATGCGTCACTTCTCGACGAAGGAACCGCTGCTGCTGAAGCGATGCTGATGTTTTATGCATCTCGCTCAAGGGCACAGGTAAAAAGTAACGCCAACAAAATTTTAGTGAGCAATGCCATTTTCCCTCAAACAATTGCTGTAATTAAGGCAAGAGCCAGTCAAAAAGACATTGAGTTGGTTATTGTTGATCGTGCCGATTTTAACTTTACGGATGACGTGTTTGGATGCATCGTACAATATCCTGATCAAAAAGGGGATATTTTCGATTTTAGCGGCATTATTGGTGAGGCCAAAGAGAAACAAATTCCTGTGGCCGTGGGCGCGGATTTATTGAGTTTGGCTTTGCTAACCCCTCCAGGAGAATGGGGAGCTGATGTAGTATTTGGGTCAACGCAACGATTTGGTGTTCCCATGGGATTTGGAGGACCACATGCTGCCTATTTTGCCACTACAGAACAGTTCAAACGCAATATCCCGGGCAGAATTATTGGTGTTTCAAAAGATAAAAACGGAGACGAAGCACTTCGTATGGCGCTACAAACCCGTGAGCAGCACATTAAGCGCGAAAAGGCTACGTCAAATATCTGTACCGCACAGGCATTGTTGGCCATCATGGCGGGAATGTATGGCGCTTATCATGGAAAAGACGGAATTAAAAACATTGCGCTTCAAATTCATGGACTTGCCGTTGACTTGTCCAATGCGATACAATCTATTGGTTACAAACAACTGAACACTAACTTCTTCGACACCCTTTACATTGCTATCCCTGAATCTACTCAGGTAGCATCCATTCAGGAACTAGCTTTAGGTCATGGAGTTAACTTCAGGTATTTTGAGGATAAGAAACACATCGGCATCAGCCTCGATGAAACAACAAATGCCGAAGATATCGCTTTAATTTGTGCCATTCTGGCTAAAGCCGACCAAAAAGAGACTTTCTCATTCCAGGTACAACCAGCTGAAATTCACGCTACCACTAATATTCCAGCAACCATGGTCCGTAAATCGAGCTTCATGGAACATCCGGTTTTCAATAGCTATCATTCTGAAACGGATATGATGCGCTATATGAAACGTCTGGAAAACAAGGATATTGCACTTAACCGCTCCATGATTCCTTTGGGATCATGTACCATGAAACTTAATGCTGCCTCTGAGTTAATGCCCATAAGCTGGCCTGAATTTACTGATATCCACCCATTTGCCCCTACTACGCAAATTGGAGGATACATGGAAATCATTGAGGAAATGACAGATATACTCTGCAAAGTAACCGGATTTGCTGGTTTATCATTCCAACCTAACTCTGGAGCCGCAGGAGAATACACCGGACTTTTGGTGATTAAGGCTTATCTCGAAAGTATAGGTCAGAAACACAGAACCGTTTGCCTTATTCCTGCTTCCGCACATGGAACCAACCCTGCCAGTGCCATCATGGCCGGCATGGATGTAGTGGTAGTAAAAACCGCTAACAATGGTAATATCGACCTAGATGATTTAAAAGCCAAAGCTGAACTTCACAAAGACAACCTAGCTGCAATCATGGTCACCTACCCTTCTACACACGGAGTTTTTGAAGAAAGTATTCGTGAAGTAGTAGAAATCATTCATCAGAACGGCGGCCAGGTATACATGGACGGAGCTAACATGAACGCTCAGGTTGGTCTTACCAGTCCTGGTTTTATTGGCGCCGATGTATGTCACCTTAACCTGCACAAAACCTTTGCTATTCCTCACGGAGGTGGTGGTCCTGGTGTAGGCCCCATTGGAGTTGCCCAACATTTAAAACCCTTTTTACCCGGACATTTGTTTCAAAAAACCGGTGGTGAGCAAGGTATTTGTGCTGTTTCATCAGCTCCTTACGGAAGTGCTTTGGTATTACTGATCTCTTATGGCTATTTAAAAATGCTTGGCAGCGAAGGATTAAAAGAAGCTACTAAGATGGCTATTTTAAATGCCAACTACATGATGAATGAACTTAAAGAAGACTTCCCTATTTTGTACAGGGGCGTTAACGGATTTGTGGGTCACGAAATGATTCTAGATTGCAATCAATTTAGCAAAAGCGCGGACATTCAAGTTATCGACATCGCCAAAAGGTTAATGGATTACGGATTTCATGCGCCAACAGTAGCTTTCCCCGTTCATGGAACCCTGATGGTAGAGCCTACAGAAAGCGAACCACTATCAGAAATGAACTACTTTATTGAAGCCATGAAGAGTATCAGGAGGGAAATCAGAGAAATTGAAGAGGGAACTGCTGACAAGAAAAACAATGTGATTACTAACGCTCCACATACCGCTTCCATGCTCATTACAAGCAATTGGGAAATGCCTTATTCACGTGAAAAAGCCGGATATCCATTGGAATGGGTACGCGATAACAAATATTTTACACCAGTAGCTAAAATTGATGATGCATACGGGGACAGAAACCTGTGTACTTGTTTACCAATCAGCGCTTATGATGAATAAGCAATGACAACTAGTCGCATCGATTTATTGGAATTTTTTAAGGGAAGAGGTGACCAAGGTTACCTCTTCCATATTTTCCAGGATGCCTCGGCTTGGTCATTAAGCATTTGCAAACCACCCAGAACTGTAGCACCGCGCATCTTCCCCTTTTTTAGAAACATTGTTTCCTCCGGATTGTAAACCAAATCGAACAAAATATGATTTGGAGTTAACAGATGATACGGAATATCTGGAAAAGTTTCGTCGTTTGGGGTCATTCCTAACGGAGTAGTGTTGACTATCAAATGGAATTCATTCATCATTTCAGTATCCATCCAGTGGTATCCCATTTGGTGAATTTTTTTTGGATCACGGGTAACATGATAAAAAAATATCCCATACTTACGCAATACATAAGACACTGCTCGTGAACTTCCTCCCGTACCCAATATCAGTGCCTTAACGCATCGTCCTTTTAATAACGGGAGGAGCGATTTCTCAAACCCAATAATATCGGTATTATACCCTTTTAGAATAGTTCCTGAAGCACTTCGGTCAATCTTAATGGTATTTATCGAACCTGTATACTGAACACTAACATCCAGCACATCAATAAAATTTGAAATCATGCGTTTATAGGGCATGGTTATATTGACACCTTTCAAATTGGGATTTGAAGCTACCAGAGCAGGAAATTGATCGATATCATTCAAGTCAAAAAGTTTATAGTCTGCAGCTAGCCCTAACCTGGCAAATTTCTTACGAAAAAAATCAGGTGAATAGGAATGTGATATTCCTCGACCAACAAGACCATATAACTCCATAACGACTACTTCGGCAAAGCAGGATTAACGTTCTTTGCACTTCTTTCCATCAATGCGATGGCAGTTATACCTATACCCATTAAAAGAATTGCTACAACAAATTCGAGGTTTAATACAGGCAGATTGTAATCATATCCAATTACCTTCTCCTTATCGCCAAAAAGCTGAAGGATGGCATCTTTCCAAGGCCAAATAACACCCAAAGATCCTAAAATAAAACCGGTTAGCCCTGCGATCGTTTGATCTTTATAACGTTTAAAAACCCAAGATAAAAGATGGGAAAAAGCCAACAATCCAAAACCTGCTCCCAAAACAACTGGCAATAAAATCCCCAAATCACGATTATTGATTGCTTCAATGGCAATTAATTGATAATTTCCCATGAGAATAAGCACAAAGGATCCTGAAAGGCCGGGTAAGATCATAGAACATACCGCCACTACTCCACAAACAACTAAATAAAGAAAACTGTCGTTTTGTGAGGCTGGTGTAAGAAATGTCAACGTAATGGCTATGGCTGTTCCAATAATAAAAATAATGATGGTTGAAACTGTCCAATTTTCGATGGTTTTACCAACAAAATAAACAGAGGCCAGGATTAATCCAAAGAAAAAAGACCATATGTACACGGGGAAATTCTGAAAAAGAAAATCGAATAACCTGGCCAATAAAACAATTGCAAAAACAACTCCCAACAAAAGAGTGATCAGAAAATAAAAATCGGTTTTTTTAACAAAGGCTGTCCACTGACCAGAGAACAAAAGTTTAATGGCTGTTAGGCCAAACGATTTCAGAGAATTAATCAGACGCTCAAAAATGCCGGTGATCAGTGCGATCGTGCCACCAGAAACGCCTGGAATTACATTTGCAACTCCTACTGCAATTCCTTTTAACAAATAAGTCAAATATTCTTTCATTTATTTTCAGGTTTTAGGCAATTAACACATTTTCATTTTAATGAACTTTGGCGTGACTCCATAATGAAATGATTATAGAGATATGCGACCTTACTGATTCCTTTTAATCACATTTAATTATTTATCGGTTTGTTTATAAAGGGTAAGCAATTCAATAAACCTAGACTCATTGTTTAACTCGGGTAAAAACTCAAGTAAGCCATCGCTCTTAGTTACATCCAATTTCAAAGCCTTTTCAATATAAAAATAGGCTTGTTGAATTTTACCAGAACGGTATAAATAGCCAGCCAACCGATACCAAAGTAACGCCTGATCTTTATTATTTTCTATGGCCACTTCAATAATTTCAATAGCAGCCTCAATTCCCTCGTTTGACAATAGGCACGTCGACAAATGAATCCAGGCATCGACCATACTATTGTCGAGTTCCACAATTTTCAGGTATGTCTTCTCAGCGTTTTCCCATTGATTTAATTGCATGTAGATTTCTCCTAAATCCAACAAAAAATCGATACTTCTGGGCTGAATTAACAGGGCCCTTTTAAAATAATTAATCGCAATAGTAATCTGATCCTGGCGCACCATCAACCTACCAATTCCGGCCCATGCATCAGCCATATCTTCATCCAATTCAATGGATTTATTATAGAAAACCATTGAATTTTTGGTATCAAACAAACTCTCGTAACACTCGCCAATATAGAAAAAAGTAACAGGGTCATCACCATCTAATCGAATACTTTCGAGATAATACTCTATGGAAAGGGCATACGATTCCATATTGGAATAAGAATTGGCAATATTGAAATAAGCAGACGAAAACTCTTCATCAATAGCAATAGTGTATTCATAGGCTTCAATGGCCTTTTCGTACATAAACAAAGAATTATAGAAAATACCTAGGTTAAACCATGCCATGATTGAATAAGGATCTAAATCGATAAATTCCAAAAAGAAATCGATAGCCTCTTGATACCGGGCGGTTGTTTCAAAGAAAAAAGCAATTTCATGGATCAGGTTATCCGATTGAGGGTTCATCCGCAACGCTTCTTTCAAATTAAGGATGGCGTTGGCATAGTCGTCCATACTTTCGTATTCAAAAGCAATGGCTGCATAAATATCCTCAGGAACCTCACTGTATGGCAACGACTTACGGAATTCTTCAATGGCCAATTCATGCTTATTCATTTGGCTATAAATCTCGCCTTTGGCTAAAAAGATCTCTTCATCGGGAACAGCTGACGACTCCATTTCATTGAGTTGTTCAAGTGCCTCATAGTACTGTTTTTGAGCAGCAAGCAAACGTGCACCTCTTATTTGAAAAGCTGCACTTGTAGGATGCTGTCGGTATGCTTCTTCAATAGCAATGCCAGCATATTCTACATCCTGAAATTCTAAAAAGAAATCGATCAGAGTTTCAAAATCATCCACATCAAAAAAACTTAGGTTTTCCTGTTGCAACATGACTTCAAAACGGTCGATCAACTCCCTTAATTCCTCATCATCTACCCAACTAAAATCTCTATCCATAAATAGTCAATCCTTTTTCGTAATTCCGATGCAAAAGTAACAAACAGAGCCTTACAAGGCTAAAGTACTCACAAATGTTTATGAAAAGAATAACAGAACGCCAAATTGCCAACACAAAAAAACCTCATTTTGTTGATAACAAACGATTTCATTCGTTTTACGGCCAATGAATATATATTAATGAATCACAGTAAATAGTCTACTCCAGCGAATTTTACCATCAAGTAACGACTTATTCTGGTCGAGCGACAGCCAAACAAACTCAGGTTTACCCACAACGTGGTCTTCAGGCACAAACCCCCAATAACGTGAATCGGCAGAATTGTGTCGGTTATCTCCCATCATCCAATAATAATTTAGATGGGGAACATAGCTGTTTGTCACATTTCCATTAATCAGGATTTGTCCATTTTTAACTTGAAGGATATTTCCTTCATAGGTGGTGATTAAGCGCCTATATATCGGCAAGTTTTTTATCGTAAGCTGAATAGGCACTCCTTTTTGGGGTATGTATAAAGGTCCAAAATTATCGCGATTCCATTTAAATGCAGAATCGTTAGGAAAAATCTCAGGCGCCCATTTTCCAGCAGGTTCATTCAGGGGTTCTGCCGACTTTACTACAGAAAGACGTTGAAGTTCATCACGACTTTCTTCGGTAAGGTTATAAATAAATTGTCCGGGAACATTGGTGCGCGAACCTTCAGTAATATCTAGTTTATCTAGAACCTTTGGATTGATGCTACTTCCATCAGTAATTACTCGGTATTGATACTGTATTTTTTCAGGATTAATGGCCTTTTTTCCGTTAAGATATACCTGACGATCCACAATTTTCAAGGTGTCTCCTGGCAAGCCAATACATCTTTTTACATAATTTTCACGTTTATCAACCGGACGTTCCACAATTTCACCAAAATTACGCTTGTCACTCCAGACGCGATCTCTACCATATTCATTGATCAGTGTGTAATAACTAACATTGCTCTGAAATCGCGTAGAAACGGTATCCCCGGCAGGGTAGTTGAAAACAACAGCATCATTGTGCCTTACCGATCTGAATCCCGGAAACCGATAAAAAGGTAAGCTGATCCATTCCACATAAGATTTTACCGTTTCGGTAAGCGGCATGGTGTGATGCACAAAAGGAAAAGCCAGAGGCGTATTGGGAATTTTCGGTCCAAAAGTAATTTTACTAACAAATAAATAATCGCCAACCAGCAACGATTTTTCCATAGATGAAGTGGGAATAGTGTATGCTTCCAATAAAAATGTCCGAATAATTGTAGCCGCAACAACGGCAAATATAATGGCATCAGTCCACTCACGAATTACCGTTTTTTTCCGTATGGATCGATTGTCAGGATCAATGTATGATTCATCAGTTCTTAAACCTAAATAGGGCAAATAAACAATTGGAAGTGCCACCGCCATAAGTTGTTCTACAAGTTTGAACTTACCGAAACATTTGACCAGTTCAACCAACATCAACATGTACATGAAAACGTTTAAGAAAGGGAACAACAACAATGCATACCACCATATAGGTTTTTTGATAATTTGCAAAAAAACGTAAAGATTATAAAAAGGAACCAAGGTTTCCCATCCTTTACGACCCGACTTAACAAACAAAGACCATGCAAATATGGTAGGAATTGTAAAGGAAAGTGGAATTAACAATATGAGCTCGAGCATGTTGAATCGATTAAAATTATGTTTGCAAGATAACAGCTATCTTTATATCAACGCGTTAATTTATGTTAAGACTTAACGCGCTGCAAAAATAGAAAAAATGGGCTCTGGATGACCACAACTAAATTGAATTCGTTTGATAGTGGTCGGGATTTAAGATCGCAATTTAAAACAAGCTCTAAATTGGTAACTTAAACAACAATTATCTATTTTTATGATTCCAATCTTGATAAATATGCTACTTTTGAAGGCGTAAAATTGAAAGTTAACAAAGAAATCTACCTATGAACCTACACGAATATCAGGGCAAATCAATCCTTCAGCAATATGGCGTTGCTGTACCATACGGGATTGTAGCCAACTCTCCCGAAGAAGCCATTCAGGCAGCCAAAGACATTAAAAAGAAGGTCGGATTAGATGTTTGGGCTGTAAAAGCTCAAATTCATGCCGGTGGCCGAGGAAAAGGAGGAGGTGTAAAAATTGCTAAAACCCTTGAGGAAGCAGGCACATATGCTGATCAGATTTTAGGTATGATGCTCATTACTCCTCAAACCAAACAAGAAGGAAAATTGGTTAGCAAGGTGCTTGTTGAACAAAACATATATTATCCTGGCCCTGAAAATGTGGAAGAATACTACATGAGTATTCTACTAAACCGTGATGCAGGTCAAAATATGGTGATGTATTCACCTCGCGGAGGGATGAACATTGAACAGGTTGCAGAAGAAACTCCCGATGAAATTTTTCACGAGTTGGTTGACCCACAAGTGGGTTTAACTGGCTTTCAGGCTCGTCGAATAGCATTTAATCTGGGGTTAAGTGGCGTGGCTTTTAAAGAGATGGTTAAATTTGTTACCTCTCTTTACAATGCTTATGTGGGTTCAGATGCCAGCTTGTTTGAAATTAACCCGGTTATCAAAGCTGCCGATGGAAAAGTGTATGCCGCTGATGCAAAAGTGAGCATCGACAACAATTCATTATTCCGTCATAAGGATATAGCAGCCATGCGCGATCTTACAGAAGAAGACCCCATTGAAGTGGAAGCTAGTCGCTTCGATTTGAATTTTGTTAAACTGGATGGAAATGTGGGTTGTATGGTTAATGGTGCGGGGTTGGCTATGGCTACCATGGACATGATTAAAATGTCGGGGGGTGATCCGGCCAACTTCCTGGATGTAGGAGGCACTGCAGACGCTAAACGTGTTGAGGAAGCTTTTCGCATTATCCTAAAAGATCCCAACGTAAAAGCAATTTTGGTAAATATTTTTGGTGGAATTGTACGTTGCGACCGTGTAGCTCAAGGAATTGTTGATGCTTATAAAAATATTGGTGACATAAGTGTTCCTATTATCGTTCGATTGCAAGGAACCAATGCAAAAGAAGGTAAAGAACTGATCGATGCATCGGGATTAAAAGTTCATTCTGCCATTCAATTGGTTGATGCAGCAAAATTAGTAAACGAAGTATTAAGATAGTCTTTTAACATACCCGTTAGCGACCGGAGTAGTATTATTGCTCCGGTTTTTTTGTACTCAAAAAAAAGTTATTATGAATATGGTGTTGTGGCAAAACAATGGAAGCTTGTATACCTACACACCACATACATGAAGGAACATGGTGAGTTTCTCGCTGTTAAATTCCACAATACATTTTGATTTCAAAATATGAGGGGCTATTTATTTTTTGTGAAATTTAAGCAACTGATAACGCCAAAGTTCTTCGCGAAGTGCTTTATATTGGTAGATACCTGATTTGTAATGTATTTTGGCGAATTTACTGGTGTCATGAAACAAGTTATAAATCATGGTAGGTAGAGCGCCTCCAAGTGAGGCATAATACATTCGGCGCGAAGTGGGAGAAATTTCCTTTGTTAAATCCAAGGATTGGTCAAAAATCAGCCCTTCTTTTTCCAAGGTATCGACAAATTCATTCTGGGTAAGGATGGGAGCCAAACTCCAGGTTAGTCTCCATTTATTAAGCCATTGGTGCGGATCAGATCGGTCATCAACTTTAAAATAATCAGCCAATACCAACACTCCACCAGGTTTAAGAATCCGCATGGCTTCTTTTGCAAACTTGGTCTTATCCTGAGCTGATGTTAGTGACTCAATCGCCCAAATCAAATCGAAAGTGGCTTCATTAAACGAGGTCTCTGCATAATCTTCCAACCTAAAATCCACCAAGTGGTTAAGATTTAACGAATTTAACTGATTGTTTGCAAAGGTGAGCTGTCTCTCGCTCAAGGTAATACCAGTAACTTTGGCATGAAGGGTAGTTGCAAGAAAAAACGAAGACCCCCCTACTCCACAGCCAGCATCCAGAATTCGCGTTTTTTTACTCCTGCCAACAAAATCAAGCATGGCCACATTGGTATTTTTCAATGCCTGCAGAAAAGAACGAGTGTGTGGATACCATACTCCATAATGGACAGCCATTGCTTTCTTAAGCTTCCACCACTGTTCATAATGTTCCAGTGTTTGATTGTAGTAATCAGCTATGTCACGATTGGTAAACAATAAAATATCTTTAAGCACCAACAAAATTAGCCAAATATTAGGGATAGAACAACAGAAAAGCATATTTAATCTAGCCTTTATAGATTCGGGAAAAAAATATTGGTTGTAAAAGATGGTCAAGAGGATATTTTATTAGTTTTGTCAAGTGTCGTTAAGATAATTTCATTACCCATCTACAAAATCATACCATGAGTTCTACAAGCTTCAATTGGGCTGCAAAAACTATCCTTATTGTGGAGGATGTTGATTCAAGTAGGCGTTATTTCGAAGCAGCACTAAAGCTTACCAAAGCTCGACTACTCTACGCTGTCAATGGCAAAGAAGCCATGGACCTATTGGACAAAGACCCTACAATAGATTTGGTGCTGTTAGACATATACTTGCCATTGGTTAATGGGATAGATGTACTCAAACACATCCGCAAAGTAAATAAAGACATTCCAGTTATTGTACAAACAGCCTATACAGGTTACCACAATGAAGAAGAAGCGTTTGATGCAGGAGCGAATATTTTTTTAGCTAAGCCCGTCAGTCTTAATTCATTATATCAGGAAATAGAACATTTGTTGTATCCCTAGGTTTTCAAATCAACTTTATTTGTATTTTGGTTCAAGAATAATTGTTCGGTTAACTTAAACCTTTACAATCTTGAAAAAAGTTGTTTTTATATTCGTATTTCTGTATTGTTTATTGTCATTCCTACAAGGACAAGAAAGCCAACATGCAACATATCAAATGGATACGATGCTTGCAACGAAATACTATAATCTTTGTAAAGAAACAATTTACGTTTATCCAGATAGCGCTTTAAAATATAGCGATTCTCTATTATTTGTTTCAACCAAAGCCAATTACACGCTTGGAAAGTTCAACGCGCACAACATTAAAGGGATATTGCATTTAATATTCAAAGAAAATGATGACGCCGTTAAAGAATATCATGTGGCTCTTTCATTATCAGATAGTTTGCCTGACAAAAGAAAAAAAGCGATGGTTTTAGGTAATTTAGGCGTTGTTTTTCGTCAATCATTCATGACCGACAGCGCCCTTTTTTACATAAACAAAACAGCTGAGTATTCTCAAAAACAGCACATTAAAGATATGTATGCAAAAGCGATCTTTGAATTAGGCAGTTTATACCTTAATCAAGACAATTACATAAAGGCTTCAAAATATTTATTAGAGAGCCGGGACACATACGAAACACTACAAGACTCTAACTTATTGACATACGTTTACAGCACCTTAGGAGTATTATACCTAAAGGTGAATCATTTTGATGAATCATTAGCTAATTTTCAAAAAGCCATTCAACTTGACGAATCCATACCAGAGATCAATAATGTAGCCGGTTTATATTCAAACATAGGTGAATTATATTTTCGTATCAAAAGAAATCTGGATACAGCCCTGGTATTCTACAGAATGGCCATACCACTTGCTATGCCTTATCAGGAAGAAAGTGTCAAAATAACATCTCATGTGAATATAGGGAACGTGTTTACTGAAAAAATGGAGTATGATTCAGCAGCGTATTATTATCAAAGGGCATATAACAGCCCGAATATATCCAATCACCCTGAAAAAAAAGCTGCGATATTGGTAAATTTAGGCATACTGCATCTTCAAAAACAAGAATATTTAAAAGCACGATTTTTCCTTGAAAAAGGATATGAGATATCGAAAGAATTAAACCTCCTCGTTTATCAGAAAAACGCCCTCCTTGAGCTTTCGCAATTAGATAGCATTTCGGGTAATTTATTGCAATCATAGCTCAACTATAAATTGTATCACGCCATATCCGATAGCCTAAAAACAATCAATGCAAAAAATGAAATTGCCATTACGAAGTTCAATAAACAACTTGAATTGGAAAAATTTAATAACGAATTTTTACTTCAACAAAACAACCTTAAAAATAAGCAGATAACCAACCAAAAATTAATCATTTGGATTGCGCTATCAGCATCACTCATGATGCTGATACTAATATACACTTTATACGTTTCAAGACTAAAACGAAAGAAACTCTTGAATCAATTGAGTCAGAAACATCGCGACTTAGTTTTAATGAACGAAGAACTTAAGGTTACCAACGAAACGCTTAAGGCACATCAAGAACAGTTGAAACAACTGAATATCACCAAAGTCAAATTTTTCTCTATCTTGGGACATGATTTAAAAAGCCCATTCAACAGTCTGTTAGGAATGCTTGACCTGCTCAATCAACAATGGAAATCTTTTGAAGACCACGAAAAGCACGATCATATCAAGTCACTTTTTAAAGCAACGAAGAAAACATATCGCTTGTTGGAAGATTTATTGAGTTGGAGAAAAGCAAAGCAAGGTCTTATCGAATACCAACCCGAAACCTTTGCTCTTAAAGCAAAAATCAATTACATAGTTGATTATTTTACGCCGTTAATTACAAGTAAAAATTTGTCGGTAATACTGCTAATTGCAGACAAAGAGGAATTGACCACGGATCCTCATCTATTTGCACGAATCATCCAAAACATGGTTCACAATGCCATAAAATTCACTCCCTCAGGCGGGGAAATCACCATAAAATGTGAAAAGAATACATTAGGGCAATTTTGCGTATGTGTTTCAGATACCGGAATTGGCATACCAGAAAACAGAGTCGCAAATATATTTAAGTTAGACTCCGACTTCAATCGACCGGGAACCAATAACGAAAAAAGCACAGGAATGGGACTTATTCTTATTCATGAGTATGCAGAGATTATTAATGGAACTTTAACAGTATCAAGCATTGAAGGAAAAGGAAGTACCTTTTGTTTGTGCTTGAAAAAAAATAATATCTAAAAAGATTACTTTTTTCTTGCATAGACTAATAATTTATGTACTTTTGCCGCTGCTTTAACAGCAAGTTCATACACGTTCGGGGTATAGCGTAGTCCGGTTATCGCGCCTGCTTTGGGAGCAGGAGGTCGGGTGTTCGAATCACCCTACCCCGACACAATCAAAAGCCTTGTAATCAGATGATTGCAAGGCTTTTTTTTGTTTACACCTTCTTTCTAAACCATCGATTATGCGAATTAATAATTCCACACATGCTTATTTGAATATGTTAAGGGATGTGAGGAGCGTCCCACATTCTTAACGCAATTCTTCTAAATCCGATTAAGTTTTTATTTCATTCTCCATAATGGAAATTAAAAAAATATGCTACTTTTAACCGGTGTAATACCACGTCGAATTATCGATTGTTAATTTAATGCTTAAACAATTATAACGACGGGATACTATGAACACTTAAAGGTAGTTTAACTAACGTTCGATTGTAAAGAATAAGCCAGACAAACTAACTTTATGACATAAATAGTTCCATAATTCATGAGCATGAAATATTGGATAAGTCAACGTCCCTAATATTTATGAATGATTTAAACCCGATTAAAATACAATTAAAATATATTTATATCAAATGAGTACAACATTAACAAATTCAGAAAGCTGGAAGGCGCTCGAAAAGCACTTTAACGAAATAAAGGACATAACCCTAGCTTCGTTGTTTACTGAAAACAAAAATCGAAACATTGAATTCACCATCAAAGATTTAGGCATTTATTTTGATTTTTCGAAACATCGAATAACTGATACAACTTTGCAACTACTCTGCACATTACTTAAGGAAAGGGATTTCGATAAAAAGAGACAAGCCATGTTCTCTGGTGAAAAAATTAATATCACTGAAAACAGGGCTGTACTTCACACGGCTTTGAGAGCTCCGAAAGGATCAACCATTATGGTTGATGGACGTAACGTTGTACCTGACGTACATGATGTTTTTGATAAAATGACCGTGTTTTCGGATAAAATTCGCTCGGGTGAATGGAAAGGATTTACCGGTAAACCCATCAAAAACATCATCAACATTGGCATTGGGGGCTCCGATTTAGGTCCTGTTATGGCCTATGAAGCGCTTCAACATTATAGCAATAGAAACCTGAATTTCAAATTTGTTTCTAATGTTGATGGTAGTGATTTTGCCGAGGCGGTGGTTGGCTTAAATGCTGACGAAACCTTGTTTATCATTTCTTCCAAAACCTTTACCACACTCGAAACCATGGCCAATGCACGAACTGCACGTAATTGGGCCACTCAAAAATTTGGAGACCAGGCCGCTGTAGCCAAGCACTTTGTAGCTGTATCTACCAACGAAAAGAAAGTAACCGAATTTGGTATCGATGCCCAAAATATTTTCGGATTTTGGGATTGGGTAGGTGGTCGTTATTCTATGAGTTCAGCCATAGGTTTGAGCACCATGATTGCCATCGGAGCTGAAAACTACCACAAAATGTTGCAAGGACTGCATGAAATGGATGAACATTTCCGCACCTCTACTCCTGAAAAAAACATCCCTGTTCTTATGGCCTTACTTGGTGTATGGTACAATAATTTCTTTGGTTGTGAAACACAAGCTGTTTTCCCATACGACAAATACCTGAATCGTTTTCCTGCTTATCTGCAACAACTCACCATGGAAAGCACAGGAAAGCACGTGACCCTAAATGGTCAAATAACCAATTACCAAACTGGGGCCATATATTGGGGTGAACCAGGCACCAATGGCCAACACTCCTTTTACCAGCTTATTCACCAGGGCACCAAGCTGATTCCTGTTGACTTTATTGGTTTTAAGGAATCATTAAACCACTTACCTCCTCATCAGGATTATTTGATTGCAAATATGATTGCTCAAGGTGAAGCGCTGGCTTTTGGCAAATCGGCTAAAGAAGTGGCCGCTGAGGGAGTGCAAAAACAAATGGTTCCGCACAAAGTATTCGAAGGAAACCGTCCCTCCTCTACTTTTTTTCTGGATAAAGTAAGTCCGGAAAACCTGGGGAAATTGGTAGCTATGTACGAACATTGTGTTTTTGTTCAAGGTGTCATTTGGGATATTAATCCCTATGACCAAATGGGGGTTGAACTCGGTAAAGTACTGGCACAGAACATAATTCCTGAATTACAAGATAAAACTAAATCTTTGGATCACGACAGCTCCACCAATGGGCTAATTGAGTTTTATAGAAATTAACCAGTCGTAAATCGCTGATAGGTATTCAATTAACACTATCGTAAAACTTACCAAATATTATTACAGAGCTTTTTTTTGTGTAACATGTACATACTTTAATTGAGCGATTTTTTCAATAACAGTCGTAGAATAATGGATGATAAAAGGCAACTTCTTCAAGAAATATCAAGGCTTAAGTCTCGAATTACTGAACTGGAAAACATCGAAATTGTTTACCAAAAAACGGAAAATGAATTAAGACATAGTGAGGAAAAATTCCGGACAATCTTCGAAAATACGGGAACGGCTATGTGTATAATTGAAGAAGATTCAACCATCATTCTGGCCAATGCCAGATTTGCCGACTTAACGGGTTATGCCATGGATGAAATCACAGGAAAAATGTCGTGGACCTCATTTGTTGTGAAAGAAGACTTGGCCCGCATGATAGAGCAGCACAAGCTAAGACGATCTGAAAAAACAAATGCCTTGCGAAGCTACGAATTCCAATTTAAAAATAAACACCATGATATCAGGGACATCCTACTTGTTATTGATGTTATACCCAACACAAAAAGAAGTGTTGCTTCCTTATCAGATATTACCGATCGAAAACAAGTAGAACAAGAAGCGCGAGAAAGCCGTCAGCGGTTTAAGAGTTTATTTGACCAAGCTGCAGATGGAATTCTGGTGGGTAACAATACCGGTGAAATCATTGAAGCCAACCAAAGTATCTGTCGATTAACAGGTTATTCTCAAGCGGAATTAATTGGAGCTAACATCAACATGTTATTCAGAACCTCTGATCTGAAAAACATCCCATTGAGGTACGATTTGGTAAAAAAAGGGGAAAGGGTGCTGATGGAAAGGATCCTATTACGAAAAGACGGTGCGACACTTCCAGTTGAAATGAACACTAAATTACTGATGGATGGGCGAATGCAGGCTATTTTTAGAGACATTACTATCAGAAAGAAGGCCCAAAAGGAACTTATAGACGCAAAAGAAAAAGCGGAAGAAAGCGATCAGCTTAAAACGGCCTTTTTGGCGAACATGAGTCATGAAATCCGCACACCCATGAACAGCATTTTGGGGTTTACCAACCTTTTATCTGTACCCAACATCAGTATCCAAAAGCACCAAAAATACCTGGAAATCATAAAAAAAAGTGGGCAACGATTGCTGAATACCGTAAATGATCTCATCGATATTTCACGAATCGAAACAGGACAAATAGAAGTGGTTTTTGGTTCTGTAGACCTCAATGAAGAAATAAAAATATTGGCTGAAACATTTGAATCTGAGGCCAATACAAAAGGAATTCAATTGAAGGTCGATTATAAAATGGTTGAATTGGAGAGTCAAATAAAAACAGATCGCGCGAAAGTACATTCAATATTAACCAACCTAATTAAAAATGCAATAAAATATACCAACGCAGGAAGGATCGTAATTGGTTGTGAACGCAAAGAGGAATTTATTGAGTTTTATATTGAAGATACTGGAATTGGAATTCCTAAAAGCAGACAAAGCGCGATTTTTAATCGGTTTGAACAGGCTGACATTGATGATGTTAAAGCCATGGAAGGTTCCGGACTCGGTTTGGCCATTACAAAAGCCTATGTAGAAATGCTAGGTGGTGAAATTTGGGTAGAATCGGAAGAAAAATCAGGCTCTATTTTTCACTTTACAATCCCTTGGGTTGCTATACAGTTTCAAGAAAATGAACCACAAAGTGAAACAAAAGTCAATCCATCAAACACTATTGTGAAAAAACTCAAAATATTGATTGCTGAGGATGATGAAGAAAGCTACCAACACCTATCAATCTTGTTTGAAGAAATTGCAGAGGAGATTATACATACTACCTCAGGAAGAAAAGCAGTCGATATTTGTCGGGCAAACCCAGACCTGAACCTTATTCTTATGGACATCAAAATGAATGAGTTAAGTGGACATGAAGCTACCCAGGAAATCCGTAAATTCAACAAAACCATTCCTATCATTGCTCAAACAGCCTTTGCACTTACCGGTGATCGCGAAAAAGCGATTGCCGCAGGTTGCACCGACTACGTAATTAAACCCATCAGAGAACAAGTATTGATGGATATCATTAAAAAACTATTCCAACATAATCTTCACAACTAAACACAACACTATGGTACAAATTGATAAATCGAAACCGGTACTTGTTACAGGAGCAACCGGATATGTTGCCGGATGGCTTGTAAAAAAACTTCTTGACGAAGGGTTGACCGTGCATGCCGCGGTTCGTGACCCTAAGAACAATAGTAAGCTTGTACATCTTAATAAACTTGCTCATCACGCTAAAGGAACTATAAAATACTTTAAAACCGACTTACTTTCAGAAGGATCCTATGCAGAAGCCATGCAGGGTTGTGAACTCGTATTTCATACGGCATCACCTTTCACCTCGAATTTTAAGGATCCGCAAAAGGATTTAATCGATCCCGCAGTTAAAGGAACTAGCAACGTTTTAATCCAAGCTAACCAGACTTCCTCAGTTAAAAGAGTAGTTTTAACCAGCAGTGTTGCAGCCATTTATACCGATGCCATAGAGTGTACTGCTGCACCAAACGGAATGCTGACTGAAGACATGTGGAATACCACAGCTTCAATCGATTACCAGCCCTATTCCTACTCAAAAACCTTGGCTGAGAAAAAAGCCTGGGAAATCAATAAAGCGCAAAAGCAGTGGGATTTAATCACCATCAACCCTAGTTTGGTATTAGGACCTGCGCTAAATGCTGGGGCTGTTACCTCGGAAAGCTATGCTATTTTAAAACAATTGGGCGATGGAAGCATGAAATCAGGAGCTCCTCGATTGGGTATCGGACTGGTTGATGTAAGAGACGTCGCCGAGGCACATTTTCAAGCAGGATTTAATGCCAATGCCACAGGCAGATATATTACTTCAGCTCATGACACCAACATCCTTGAGATGGCCTTAACATTAGCTCCCAAATATGGAGCTCAATATCCGATACCTAAAAAAGACTTACCCAAATGGCTGTTGGTTTTGGTTGGCCCGATGGTAAACAAAGCCTTTAGCCGCAAATTCATTAAAAACAATGTGAACGTAGATTGGAAGGCCAATAATTCGAAAATAAAACGTGATCTGGGAATAAAATTCAGACCTCTAAAGGAAACCATGGAGGATTCATTTCAGGTGTTAATTGATGAAAAACTGATCAAAACCAAATAACCATTGAGGATGAAAGTAATGATTACCGGGGCTACCGGTATGGTAGGCAAAGGTATTTTACTCGAATGTCTGGATCATGAATCCATCGGCGAAGTCTTGGTTATTGGGAGAAATAAGGTGGGCATCAGCCATCCAAAGCTCAAAGAACTCACCCACATTGATTTCAGTGATTTTTCAAAGGTAAGTCAGAAACTTACAGGATATCACGCTTGCTTTTACAGTATGGGAATTAGTGCAGCAGGCCAATCAGAATCGGAATACGTACACTTCACCTACGATTATGCTATGGAGTTGGCCAAAACACTCTACGCAATTAATCCCAACATGACATTTAATTATGTTTCGGGGCAAGGAACTGATTCAACGGAAAAGGGACGCATGATGTGGGCACGCGTAAAAGGCAAAACTGAAAACGACCTCCTTAACATGGGTTTTAAACAGGCCTACATGTTTCGTCCTGGTGCCATAATCCCCTTAAGGGGAATTAAATCGAAAACGAAGAGTTATCAATTTATGTACGACTATTTCATGTGGCTGGTAAAAGGTATCAAAGCTTTGGCTCCCAATACAGTGGTCGACACTACACAAATTGGATTGGCCATGATTCATTCGGTAACAAATGGATACAATAGTAACGTTTTGACACCAAAAGACATAATCACACTCGCCAAAAGATAACTTACGTTGCCTAAAACAAAAAAGGCCAATCCATAATGGATTGGCCTTTTTTGTTGAGCATTAAGCCCCTGGTGTTTACTATCCTTTAAAAAAAGGCACTTTTGTTACTATGGCTTTTGAAGCTTTGTTGCGAATTTGAATAAAAATTTCGCTGCCTTCTTTCCAATAAGGTTTGGTAATATAAGCCATGCCGATTCCCTTTTTCAACATCGGCGACATGGTTCCGGAAGTTACATGGCCAATATTATTCCCTTCAGCATCTACCACTTCATAGTGGTGACGTGGAATCGCGCGATCTTCCATCACAAACCCTTTAAGGCGGTGCTCAACACCGTTATTTTTTTGAGATTCGAAAAGTTCGCGATCGATGAAATCATTACCATCTACAAACTTGGTAATCCATCCCAAACCGGCAGCAATGGGTGAGGTGGTATCATCAATGTCGTTTCCATAAAGGTTAAAACCCGATTCCAAACGCAGGGTATCGCGTGCACCAAGTCCAATGGGCTTAATCCCAAATGATTCACCAGCTTTTAAAACAGCCTGATAAATTTTTACGGCATCCTCATTCTTCATGTAAATTTCGCAACCACCTGAACCTGTGTAACCTGTTGTGGAAAAAATAATGTCTTTAACACCAGCAAATTCAATCACTTTAAAGGTGTAGTACTCCATATCTTCAATGGGGGTTTCGGTAAGTGCTTGCATCGCTTTCAAAGCGAGGGGACCCTGAACTGCAATTTGAGAAAAATCATCACTGGCGTTGGTCAACTGAGCTCCCATGCTATTTTGGCTGCTCACATGAGCAAAATCTTTATCGATATTGGAAGCATTAACCACCAACAAATATTTTTCATCGTTAAACCGATACACCAATAAGTCGTCAACAATTCCGCCTTTACCATTGGGGAAACAACTATACTGTACTTTACCGTCGAAAAGAGCGGCAACATCATTGGTAGTGACTTTTTGAACCAATTCGAATGCCTTAGGTCCTTCCACCCAGAATTCGCCCATATGTGAAACATCAAATACACCAATTTTCTCTCTAACTGTTTCATGTTCAATGTTGATCCCTTCAAATTGAACAGGCATGTCGAATCCCACGAATTCAACCATTTTTGCACCCATTTCCCGGTGCATGGCATTCAAAGCTGTTTTTTTCATGACAATGTGGTTAATTTTTTCGGCAAAATTAGTGATTTGATCGAGAACATCCGAAGGTTATTGTGAAAACATTCACAAAAAAAAGCACTAACAACATCAACGCCTTTTTATGATTAGCGGAGTTTGCTTCAACGATTGCAACTTACCTCCCCCCTATCCTTGGCTATGACAAAACTTGAGTAGGGCATCATTTTTAATAATCACCATTAAAAATGCATCTGCGACAAGGTTATTGGTATAATTTTGTTTAAAAAAGAATTGACATGTTAAATTTGAAAAGAATTGCCCTAGTGGCGCACGACAATAGAAAAAGCGACCTGATCGAATGGGTTAAATTTAATAAAGGAAACCTGACTGATCACGATCTATATTGTACCGGTACTACTGGAAGCTTGGTTGAAAAAGCATTGGGTGAAGAATATCGTGTAAAACGCCTTAAATCGGGTCCATTGGGTGGTGATCAACAATTGGGGGCCCTCATTGCTGAAGAAAAAATTGACCTGCTCATTTTTTTCTGGGATCCCATGTCATCACACCCACATGATGTGGATGTAAAAGCATTGCTTCGATTATCGGTATTGTATAATATTCCCACAGCAAGCAACCGATCCACCGCAGACTTCATCATTAGTTCTCCACTTTACAACTCCAACTACAAGCGCACGGTTAAAGATTATTCTACTTACCTTAATCGACAGATAGTCTAAATTGTTGAATATACTGGTTTTATTTTGAGAAGGTTGGCTATTTCAATAAACATTTTTACCTTTACTGCGCGATTATAAAACAATTCTAATTGACTTCTGTAAGTGTAAAATAAAACCAACTACCATGAAAAAATCATTCATTTTATTCCTATTTATCAGTATTATTTTGAGCACAGGTTGTATGCAAAAAAATCAACACACCAACATTAAATACCCTATTGCTAAAAAAGTAGATAGCGTGGATGTATATTTTGGTCAAGAAGTGGCCGATCCGTATCGATGGCTCGAAGATGACAATTCAACAGAAACCGCCGAATGGGTAACCGCCGAAAATGCCATTACCAACGACTATTTGGCCACCATCCCCTTTCGCGAAAATTTACGTAAACGATTGACGGAAATATGGAATTATCCCAAATATGGAGTACCCTTTAAAAAAGGAGATCACCTGTTTTATTTCAAAAACGATGGCGTTCAAAATCAAAGCGTACTCTACATTCAATCAGACGTTGACCAACCTGCTGAAACACTCCTCGACCCCAACTTACTTTCAGAAGACGGAACGGTTGCCTTGGCTTCGATGGGAATTAGCAAAAATGGTAAATACTTGGCATACAGTATTGCCAGAGCAGGATCGGACTGGAATGAAATATTTGTCATGGAAATCGAATCACGAAAAGTGCTTAATGACCATATTAAATGGGTAAAATTTTCCGGCATTTCCTGGAAAGGAGATGGTTTCTATTATTCAGGCTACAATAAACCAAGTGAAGGAGAAGAACTTAAAGGTCAGAACAGATTTCACAAGGTGTTTTATCACGCATTGGGAACTCCTCAGGAGGATGACCAATTGATTTATGAAGATAAAGATCAGCCCCTCAGAACATATTATGCCTATACTACCGAGGATGAAGCCTTTTTAATTCTTGGAGAATCTGAAAGCACTAGTGGAAATAGCCTGTATGCTGCAAAATTAAGCGACAATAAACAACCCGTTTTCACTAAAATTGCTGATGGATTCGATAATGACTATAATGTAGTAGATAATATTGGTGATAAATTGCTCATCATGACCAACTTTGAAGCTCCTAAGCAAAAACTAGTTTTAACAAACTATAACAATGCCAATCCTATAAACTGGGAAACCGTAGTACCAGAAAAAGAACATGTATTACAAGGAGCTGGCTTGGTTGGCAATGAACTGTTTGTTCAATACCTAGAAGACGCTAAAAGCAAAGCCTTTTTTTATTCGATTGACGGAACGCTTTTGCATGAAATGGAATTACCAGCTTTGGGCACATTAAGTGGTTTTAATGGTGAAAAAGGAAAATCAACTGCTTATTATGGATTTACCTCGTTCACTTTCCCCTCAAGTGTTTATCAGTACGATATAAACACCAAAGAATCAACATTGATTCACACTTCTGAGGTTGATTTCGATCCGAGTCTTTATCAAACTGAACAGGTTTTCTTCAGTAGTAAGGATGGTACCCGTGTGCCCATGTTTATTGTTCACAAGAAAAACCTCAACATGAACAACGACAACCCTGTATTGCTATACGGATATGGAGGATTTAACATTAGTCTTACTCCATCGTTCAGTGTGAGCAGAGCGTCGTTTCTAGAACAAGGAGGTGTATTCGTAATGGTTAACCTCCGCGGAGGTGGTGAATATGGTGAAGAATGGCACAAACAAGGCACCTTGATGAATAAGCAAAATGTTTTTGATGATTTTATCTATGCCGCCAAATACCTCATCGCTAATAAATACACTTGCCCTGAGAAGCTTGCCATTGCAGGTGGGTCAAACGGAGGATTACTTATAGGAGCAGTAATGACTCAGGAACCCGATTTATTTAAAGTGGCCATTCCGATGGTTGGGGTTTTAGATATGCTTCGTTATCACAACTTTACCATTGGCTGGGCATGGGCATCTGATTATGGAAGAAGCGACGACAATGAAGAAATGTTCAAGTATTTATATAGCTATTCACCTCTTCACAACATCAAAACTGGAGTAAGTTATCCAGCCACCATGGCCATTACTGCCGACCATGACGATCGCGTAGTACCTGCACACACCTTTAAATTTATGGCTACCTTACAGGCAAAAGATGGTGGAAAGAATCCAATTCTGGTACGCATCGAAACCAAGGCTGGTCATGGCGCAGGCAAACCTACTTCCAAACAAATTGATGAGGCCACTGATATGTACAGTTTCATCATGTACAACCTGGGAATGAAGCCTATCTACTAGTAACTTAACGATTTCTTAACATACAAATGTTTAGTAGGCTATTAAAATAAATAATCTTGCAACTTATTTCGAAAAGGATCGACTATGGAAACATTTTATTTGATTATCGTTGTGCTGCTCTTTTTGCTAGCAGCCTCTGATTTGATTGTTGGGGTCAGTAATGATGCCGTCAACTTTCTAAATTCGGCGATTGGAGCCAAGGTGGCTCCTTTCAAAATCATAATGCTTATTGCCGGGTTAGGTGTATTGGTGGGTAGTGTATTTTCATCAGGAATGATGGAAGTCGCCCGGAAAGGAATTTTTAATCCCGGAGAGTTTTACTTTTCCGAGATTATGTTGATATTTCTGGCCGTAATGGTGACTGATGTAATTTTACTCGACACCTACAATACTATCGGACTACCAACTTCTACTACAGTTTCCATTGTATTTGAATTGCTTGGTGCTGCCGTAGGTATGGCTACCATTAAGGTGATTATGAACGACAACATCACTTCGATTAGCCAATTTATCAACTCATCAAAGGCATTGGCTATTATATCAGGAATTCTGCTTTCCGTTGTGGTGGCCTTTAGCGTGGGAGCAGTTATACAATACCTTATCAGGATTGTGTTTTCATTCAACTACCAGAAACGGATGAAGTATTTTGGAGCCATCTGGGGAGGCATTGCCTTCACAGCTTTAACCTACTTCATATTGATAAAAGGAGCAAAAGGCGCTTCATTTATGTCGAAAGAAACCGTGGATTATTTCCAGCACAACAGCACCATGATTCTGTTATTCAGCTTTGTAGGCTGGACAGTGTTGTTACAGTTGTGTTATGCCATTTTCAAACTTAATATTTTGAAAGTAATTGTATTGGTTGGAACCTTTTCATTGGCGATGGCCTTTGCCGGAAACGACTTGGTTAATTTCATCGGCGTACCTTTGGCAGGATACAGCTCCTGGCAAATATTCAATGGCGCTGAAGGCGGAGTGGCCAATGATTTCTTAATGACCAGTTTAGCAGGCAAAGTACACACACCCATCTTGTTCCTTATTGGAGCTGGCATTGTTATGGTAATCACCTTGTTTACCTCCAAAAAAGCAAAAACAGTTGTAAAAACATCTCTCGACTTAAGTCGTCAGGAAGAAGGAGACGAACGCTTTAAGCCTAATTGGTTCTCAAAAGCTGTCGTGCGTTCATCAATGAATGCTAACAACTCCTTAAAAAGAATTCTTCCAAATAGTTTCATAAACGCCATAGAAAAACAATTTGAACCGGTAAAAGAAAAAGTTAAAGAAGCTGACCCACCTGCATTTGACTTAATTAGAGCATCTGTTAACTTAACTGTAGCCAGTGTTTTAATTGCCATAGGTACTTCACTTAAATTACCCCTTTCCACAACCTATGTTACTTTTATGGTAGCCATGGGAACCTCATTATCTGACAAAGCGTGGGATCGCGAAAGTGCAGTTTATCGGATTTCAGGTGTATTGACTGTAATTGGAGGCTGGTTTTTAACTGCCCTCAGTGCATTTACACTGTCGTTAATTGTTGTGTACCTATTTTACTATGGACAAATTTATGCCATTGGAGCTGTGATGATTTTGGTGGTATATCTGATATACAAATCACATACTTACCACACAAAGAGCGAAGCTACAGCAGGTGTCGACACCAAAGAAGTTCATGAGTTAACTGACGAGAATATTGGTGAGAAAACAGTAAAAACAGTTATTAAAAACCTTAAAAAAATTCTAAGTGCAACTGAGGGTATCGTTGTAGGTCTTGAAAAAGAAGACAGAAAATTATTAAAGAAAATTCAACGTGATCTTGATTCAACTACTGCTAAGACAAAATACCTTAAAGATCATATTACCGTGATTGTGGACAAGCTCAAAAAAGATTCCACCGACACTGCCTACTACTTTGTTCAAGTACTTGATTATATGCGCGAAATGCTTCACGCTATTACGTATATCAATCGACCTGCAATGGAGCATATTGAGAACAACCATAAACCTTTTACTCCTGAGCAAATCAATGAACTTAAAGAACTGCAGATACGTTTAAGTAAATTGTTAAACCTGATTATCACCAGCATTCAATCGCGTGATTTCAGTCATCAGGAAAATATTCAATCGGTACTCAACGAATACCTGCATTTAATTGAAAAGTATAATAAGAGTCAAATAGGCCGCATTAAAAATGCTACTTCAGGAACTAAAAACAGCATTTTGTTTTTAAACATCCTTAACGAAAGTAAGCATTTGGCTTTGATGGGATTTAATCTTTATAAATCGCAACGCGACTTTACCACCATAAAATAAGGTAAAATCACACACAAAAAAGGCCGCTTAAAAACGGCCTTTTTTTTATGCTTTTACTGCTCTTATAAATCGAGGTTTCCTGTTCAGGTCATTTTGCAGCTGAATATCCACAAAATTCATGTTTTCGAGAAGTACAACCATTTCATTTCCTAATTGCTCGTTAATTTCAAAGTAAATACGACCACCTTTTAAAAGACCTGAACTCGACTGATTGAGAATAGCTCGATAAAAATGAAGTGGATTTTCATCAGAAACAAATAACGCGCTATGCGGCTCATAATCCAGTACATTGGGCTGCATCAATGATTGCTCACTTTGAAGCACATATGGCGGATTACTGACAATCACATCAAAAGAAGATTGCGAAGAAACCAGTGCTTGGTTCATGTCCGCAACAAAAAACGAAACCTCCAAACTATTGAACTCTGCATTTGATTTAGCAACTTCAATGGCTTTTTCACTTTTGTCGTAGGCACAAACTTTTGATTCAGGCCATCCCTGCTTTAAAGCCAGTGCAATACAACCACTACCTGTACCTGCATCCAATACTGATAAATCTTTTTTGCGTTCCATTTTCATCATCCAATCAACCAATTGCTCCGTTTCCGGACGTGGAATAAGCACATCGGGAGTAACCTGCAATGTTAAGTTCATAAAAGGTACTTTCCCGACAATATACTGAACAGGTTTATAACGTTTTAACTCCTTATTCGCAAAATGCAATTTGAGCATTTCCGATTCTGATAATCTCCAGTCAGGAGTCATGGCTATCCGCGTTCTCGTGGCACCAAAGAAGTCCTCTACCAGCCAATATATCATGGTTGTAGCCTCCTCTCGTTCGTAGTAATTTTCAAGATCAGCAATATAACTGTCGATCATATGAGTCAAAAGATTGTCTTTAAATTTCATTTGACAAAGGACTGAATTTTATCTTTATTCAGGATAAAATGTTTTATATTCGCTCAAATATTTTTGACAAAAGAAACTCTATGTCCGACAATATAATACTTACCGGTATTCAAAATGGAGGAAAAACCACAAAACTATTGAGCCTATATCAAAAACTAAAAGAGAGAAATGTTTCTGTGGGGGGATTTGCTGCTCCAGGAATTTGGGAGAACGATCAGAAAATAGGGTTTAACCTACTCAACCTCCAAAATGGACAATCCTCACTTCTTGCCACCATCATTCCCAATAAGGACTTCATTAAACTGGGTAAATTCTATTTCAATCCTGAAACGCTTAATTACGGTAATAAAATTCTTAAAGATTCACTTTATCAGGACCAGCAAATTACGTTTATCGATGAGATTGGTAAATTCGAATTAATGGGTTTTATGTGGCACGACTCATTCGAACACCTTTTGAAAATCAATAAAAAGCCATTAATAGCGGTTGTCAGGGCCCATTTATTGACACAAATAATGAAAAATTATCAATTAAATACTGCCAGAGTGTTTGTGCTTAATTCTGATGATAATCTCATTATTAACAGACTATTAAACAGAAATCACAATGATATTTAATGCATAAACAAATGGAGACTCAATGCAAAAACACATCGCAAATGACCGCCGTATAAAAAATATCCTAACTTTACAGGATAATTAAAAGCTCATTATCCCATTGTTAAATAAGGATTCTTATGCTTAATAAAGGAATTAGAAATTTTAAAACCACGCTACGAGCCAAGTTGCTGGTTTACATACTCACTCCCACCATTCTTATTTTTTCAGGAACACTTACCTACATCATCCTTAAGAGTAAGAACATGGCGGTTGAAAAAGCCGAAAATTATGTAAATGCAACAGCACGCGAATCCGCCAATATTGTTAAAGGAAAACTGGATAGCGACATGTCAACACTTCGGACAATTGCAACGGTTTACCAAGGATATCCTACAGCCAATGAAAATAGAAGGAATACTGTTTTTGATCCCATACTAGAAAAAGTACTGCTTGAAAACCCTCAATTTATTTCTGTTTGGACAAGCTGGGAAAACAGTGCTATTGTTCCCGGATATCAACTCAAAAACGGCAGAAAACGCATTACCTATATCAACGATCTTTCAGGTGTGCGACAAACGATAGAATCCCTAGAATCAGATGGGGTCTCAACAGGAGGCGTTTATTACGACATAAAAACAAATCCACGCGAGTTCATGACAGAACCCTATTTCTTCTCTTACAAGGGTCAGGAAAGTGTGCGATTTTTAGAAACAAGTGCTTGTATCCCTATTATGTACGACAACAAATTTGCAGGGTTAGTAGGAGCAGATATTCAGATTAGTCGGTTCTATGATCTTATCTCTGAAATAAAACCTTTTGCAGGAAGTCATACCATAATGGTATCAAACAACGGGACCATCATTGCCTGCATGGATCCCCAATATGAAAACACTAATATTAGTGATCTTCCTTTGGTAAAAAAATCAGGTTTAAATATCATGGACAGTTTGTCTACCGGCAGTGCATTTAGTTTTAATGACGTTTCAAATCCAAATGCCCCCAATTATGTGTCTTTTGTTCCATTCCACATCGGACGTCTCGATTATCATTGGTATATTGCCATTGTCGTTCCCAAACAAACCATCACACAGGAAGTAAACACAAATTCACTGATATCATTGCTTATAGGCGGGTTTGGCATTTTAATAATAGCTTTGTTGATTTACCTGATTGCCAACAAAATAACAACACCACTTAAGAAAACAACTCACGAACTTAATGTACTTTCAAGCGGAGCTATTGATCAGGTAAATGAAATAAATATTACGACCCATGATGAGCTTTCAGAAATGGGAGAGGCAATGAATAAACTTGTTGATTCATTAAAGAAGAGTGCGGGATTTGCAAGGAACATTGGTAGAGGAAACTATGACAAACCCTTTACTTCATTAGGCAGCGTTGATGTGCTAGGAAACTCCCTCCTACAAATGAGAGAAAGTCTGGTGAAACTTCGCCAAAAGAATACCGAGAATAATTGGAAACAGGAATCGTTGGTTGAGATTAGCGAATTGCTTCAAGGCGAAAAAACAGTTAGTGATCTTGGAAATCAAGTTCTTTCAAAGCTTTCCAACATTTTGAACATTCAAGTTGGAGCCATCTATATAGAGGATGATGACTACTACAAACTTGTCAGTTCCCATGCCTATTTCAATCGAAAATCTGGAGACAATCGTTTTAAACTTGGGGAAGGACTTGTGGGACAGGCCGCCTTGGAAAAGAACACCATTTTATTTAATGAAATTCCGGAGGACTACATTATTATTAAATCGGGGTTGGGTGAAACCAAACCAAAGCGAATTCTTATCGTACCCCTGATCTTTAAAAAGAAAACTGTTGCTGTTCTTGAATTAGCAGGCATAGAAGAATTTTCTCCTCAAAAACTTGATCTCATCACTCAAATATCTGAAAATTTAGCTATTGCCTTCAACTCTATCAAGGTAAATACCGAGATGAAGATCCTTTTAAACAAAACTCAGGAGCAAGCTGAAGAATTACGTGCTCAACAGGAAGAGCTTCTTGAATCGAATAAGGTTTTAGAAGAAAAAACAGGAGCGCTTCGGGTGTCAGAGGAGGAACTCCAACAACAACAAGAGGAACTTAGGGTTACGAACGAAGAACTCATTGAGAAAACCAAGTCGCTTGAACAACAGAAATCAAGCATCAGCGAAAAGAATTTGGCGCTTGAGAATGCCCGTGACGATTTGGAGCGCCAAGCTAAGGAATTGGCCATAGCAAGTAAGTACAAAAGTGAATTTTTGGCCAACATGTCGCATGAATTGCGTACACCGCTGAATAGCTTGCTTATTCTATCGGATAACCTGGCAGAGAACAAAGGCGAAAACTTAACTCCTGATCAGGTTGAGTCAGCCCAGATAATTTACAAAAGCGGAACCGACCTGCTGCACATGATCAATGACATCCTTGATTTAAGCAAAATTGAATCCGGTAAAATGACGCTTAATATTGAACCTGTAAGCATTAAAGAAATATCCAATACTATCTTCCATTATTTCAAACATGTTACAGAACAAAAAGGTCTTAAATTTAACATTGACATTGAGGATAGTATTCCCCTAAAGGTAGACACCGACCAGCAAAAGGTGGAACAAATTCTTAAGAATTTCATGTCGAATGCCATAAAATTCACCTCTAAAGGGAGTGTAGATCTTCGATTTGGGTCTACAGACGTTACTACCGTTTTAAGAACACCGGGTCTTACAGCAAAAAACACCATTGCTATTTCGGTAACTGATTCAGGAATAGGAATCCCAGAAGATAAGCAAATGGAAATATTTGAAGCTTTTAAACAAGCTGATGGAAGTATTTCCAGGAAATTCGGAGGTACTGGTCTCGGACTTTCCATTTCCAGAGAATTAGCAAAACTCCTGGGAGGTGAAATCCAACTTCAAAGTACTCATGGTGTAGGTTCTACATTTACTTTTTATATTCCATGCGATGCACCCAAGGCTAGTTCCAAGCAGAAAGAAGAAAAACAACCCATTGCAAAAACTACGAATCGACCAGTCACAGAAGAAAAGGAAGTTACTAAGCTAGAAGTAAGTGATTCTCAAATACCTCTAATAGTTCATGATTTTATTCCTGACGACCTAGACACATGGAAGCCAGGAGACAAGGTTATTGTTGTAATTGAAGACGACCCTAATTTTGCCAAAATTCTAGTGAAACAATGTCAGGAAAGAGGGTTTAAAGCTATCGCTAGTGACACAGGAGAGCATGGTTATGAATTGGCTGTAAAAACAGAACCTTCAGCCATAATTCTGGATATCAATCTACCAGGAATTAATGGATGGAAAGTTCTCGACCTGTTAAAAGACAATCCATCAACACGTCATATTCCGGTACATATTATGTCAGGTGAAGACGAAACCATTATGAGTTCGAGCAAAGGAGCCATTGGTTACCTAACAAAACCTGCTAAAAAACAAGATCTTGAGGTAGCTTTCAATAGAATTAACGATTTTGTCAGTAAAAAAGTCAGCAACTTGCTTGTCGTTGAAGACGATGCCAACCTAAGAAAATCCATTAAAGTACTCATTGGTGACGATGACGTACACATTACAGATGCCACCAATGGTACTGAAGCGTTGAAATTGCTTTCCGAAAATACTTACGAATGCATGATCCTTGATCTAGGGCTTACCGACATGACAGGTTTTGAACTGATCGAGAAAATTGAAGCTTCCTCCATTAAAAAGCCACCTATCATTATATATACTGGAAAGGATTTAAGTAAAGAGGAAAATGATTTGCTCCAGAAATATGCTGAAACCATTATCATAAAAGGAGTAAAATCAGAAGAGCGATTGCTTGACGAAACTGCCCTGTTCATGCACAGGGTAATCTCAGAGATGCCTCAGAATAAGCAAAAAATGATTCAGAAAATACATAGCAAAACCGATCATTTTAAAGATAAAAAAGTACTTATCGTAGATGACGATATGCGGAATATCTTTGCGCTCACCAAGGTTCTGTCAGAACAAGGCATGAAAATCTCGAGAGCAGATAACGGCCAAGCTGCACTTGATATTCTGGAAAAAGATCGTATTTTTGATATCTTACTTATCGACATCATGATGCCCATTATGGATGGATACGAAACGATTGGAAGAATTAGGAAAATGGAGGCTTTCAGAAAAACCCCTATAATTGCACTTACCGCAAAAGCAATGAAGGAAGACCGTCAGAAATGTATTGATGCAGGAGCCAGTGATTATATGGCTAAGCCTTTGAATATTGAAAAACTTTTGTCGCTGTTACGTGTTTGGTTGTATAGATAATTATGGACAAAAAGCCCAAAATACTCATCGTAGACGATAAATTTGAAAATCTGGTGGCTCTTGAAACGCTACTCAGAGAAAGCAATGTTGAATTTGTTCGGGCATTGTCTGGAAATGAAGCTCTGGCTGCCACTTTAAAACACGAATTTGCCTTGGCTATCATGGATGTTCAAATGCCGGATATGGATGGCTATGAAACCGTTGAACTCATCCATAACGATCCAGACATCAACTATTTTCCTGTCATTTTTGTATCAGCCATTTACAATGATGACAAATACATTATTAAAGGTATTGAGACCGGCGCGGTGGATTTTATTCTTAAACCCATTGTTCCTCAGGTACTAAGAGGCAAAGTAAAGGTTTTTCTTGATTTATATGAACAAAAACAATTGTTACAAAGTTCAAATCTGGAATTGCAAAAGGCAAAAGAAGTAGCCGAAAAAAGCAATGTATTAAAATCACTTTTTTTAGCAACTATGTCCCACGAAATAAGAACTCCCATGAATGGGATTCTGGGTGTTACCGAACTACTCAAACAAACACCACTCACGCAGGAACAGCTTGATTTACTGAATATCATGTCCATCTCTGGAGAAAATCTATTATCCATCATTAACGACATTCTGGACATTTCGAAAATAGAATCGGGTATGGTCACACTGGAGAATATCCAGTTCGACCTGAAAAAACTAGTCTCAGACGTAATTACTTTGCTCAGCATAAGGGCGTCCGACCAGCAAAACGTATTGTCGTTTGAATTGCCCGATATCGTCCCCCCAAATATTTGTGGCGATCCGTTAAGGTTAAAACAGATCATTATTAATCTGGTGAACAATGCCATAAAGTTCACAAAACAAGGTCGGGTATCGCTAAAGGTTATCTTTTTAGAAGAATCCCCCGATCATTATCGACTGAAATTCGAAGTTACTGATACCGGAATTGGCATTTCAAAGAGTGAAATCTCCAAGCTATTCAAGTCGTTCTCCCAGGTAAATCAATCTACGCAAAGAGAATATGGTGGAACCGGACTTGGACTTGCCATCGCAAAAAATTTAACCGAATTAATGCATGGTAAAATTGGCGTTGAAAGTACTCCTGGGGTTGGATCAACATTCTGGTTCACAGCACAATTCAACAAATCACCAAGTACTGTGGCTAAACCAGAGCCTCCTCCTTCCGAAGTAAAAAGTGAGGAACATACAAGCGATGTTTTATTAGAGAATGTTAAAATCCTATTGATTGAAGACAATATCATTAACCAAAAGGTGGCTAAAGGAATTTTAGCCAATTTGGGTTTTAACATTTCAATTGCCAACAATGGAGCACTCGGATTAGAATCATACATAGCTGAACCAGTAGACATCATCCTCATGGACATTCAAATGCCGATTATGGATGGGTTTACAGCTACTCGCAAAATTCGTGAATTTGAGCAAGAATCTGGACGAGACAAATGCTTCATCGTTGCACTAACTGCCAATGCACTTAAAGAGGACATGGAAAAATGTTTTGAGGTGGGCATGAATGATTTTCTCACCAAACCATTTAAATCGGAGGATATTCAAAGAGTGCTCGAGCACTTCCATTAATGAAATTTGATATAAAATTTCGGCTTTAATCTCATTTTATTTCATAAAAACACTTTTCATTTGGTGTAATTAGTTAAATTGACTTAATTTAGCACACTTTATTAAAAGGATCTAAAAAATGCATTTCTTTCAAAACCAAAATTTAATGGTTACACCGGCAATTTTGCTTGTAATCTTTACCCTATTTTCTTCATCCATACTTGCACAGGAGTATAGGTATTTAGGCACAGAACCCAACATTACACATGAAGAATTGTTACAAAAAGCAAACTTACTCGATTACAGTACGGAATCGTTTCAAGAGCTTTATAAAGACAGTAAAAACACCTACTTTGTGTTCTCAACCAGAAGCCTTGAAAACAGGGTGGTTAAAATTATGATCCTTGAATTGATTTCAAAAGATAACACGCTTGTCAATATCGGCGCCTCTCCTGACACCGATCTCAATCTATTCCTTATCAATAACTCCTTAGGAAAAACCACCGACCAGATTCGAGAAATTGTGCATGGATATGTAATTCAGTCGCAAAATGAAGTCAGCCAATTAACTGATGAACAACAGCAACAGTGGCTCAATGAAAACGACAAATACACGAAAAAGAACTCAACCTCCGAATAATCTTTTGGCCATGAAAAAACTTTTACTTTTATTATTGGTACTTACGGCTACCATAAGTCAAATCTATGCTCAGGCTGGTCTTTGCGAAGATTCTGATCCTTTTTGCACAAGTAATATCTACACTTTTCCTGCCGGAGTAAACACAGGAAATGGGCAAGCCGGTCCCAATTATGGTTGTCTTGGTTCCACGCCCAACCCTGCTTGGTATCATATGAAAATTGCAGAAGCCGGAATGTTACAAATAAAAATGTACAGTACTCCTTCAAAAGACATTGACTTTATCTGCTGGGGACCTTTTGTTGACCCAATTTCTCCTTGTGTTACACAACTTACCTCGAATAAAATAGTCGACTGTAGCTATTCAACCGCTGCTACAGAATATTGTAATATCCCCAACGGACAAGTGGGCGAGTATTATATATTACTGATTACCAACTTCTCCAATCAACCGTGTAATATTACTTTTGAGAAATCTGGTGGAGTTGGAGAGACGGACTGTACTATCGTTCCACCTCCCGTTGGAAACAATGGACCTTTATGCGTTCACGACAACCTTGAGCTCACTGCTGATGATGTCAATAACGCCACCTATTATTGGACAGGTCCCAATGGATTTTTCTCTAATCAGCAAAATCCTGTCATTATGAACGTAGGTTTAATGCATGCTGGCGTTTATAGCTTGACTATTACCGTAAACGGAAGCGCCAGCGACCCGGTAACAACTACAGTTTATATCAATGCTTTGCCAATACCAGCTTTCGATTTTAATGACGCCTGTTTTGGTGACACCACCTTTTTTATAGATGCATCATTGGTGGATCCTCCAACTTCCTCAATAACCGATTGGAACTGGGTATTTGGTGATGGTCAGCAAGCAGTTGGTCCCGATCAGGAGCATATCTACGGCAGTAACGGCAGTTACGATGCTAAACTTACGGTTTATACCGGAATGCATCAATGCGAACGATCGATTACGCATACTGTACAGGTGTTTAGTGCGGCTTCGGTGAATGCAGGAAGCGACATTACCATACCCAATGGATGGACTACACAACTCGATGGTGAAGTCAGCGGCGGTTCAGGTAGCTTTGATTTGCTTTGGACTCCGGATAATCTATTGGTTGATCCAACTTTAGTTGATCCTACCACAGTAAACATGGGAGCAACAACAGTTTTCAAGCTAAACGTTACTGATGCAAACTCGGGTTGTACCAGTGCCGACTCAATGACTGTAGTAGTAACCGGAGGTGCATTGCAAGTCACTGCAGCAGCTAGTCCAATGATTATTTGTCAGGATGATGTTGTCAATCTCCAAGCACTACCTTCAGGCGGATCAGGTTCAAACCAGTTTACATGGACTTCGAATCCTGCAGGGTTTAATGCTACCGATGCTGAAGTTTCGGATTACCCACAGGAAACAACAACCTATACTGTAAGCGTTTTTGATGGACAAAATACAGTACAGTCATCAGTAACCGTGCAAGTTAAGCCAAAACCAATTGGAAATGCGGGCAACGATATCAACATAACAGTTGGAACATCCACTACCATCGAAAATGCAACAGCAACTGGAGGATCGGGAGTATTCACCTACCTTTGGACACCACTTGATAAATTGGTAAACCCTACCGCATTAAAACCAACAACAACTATTCTTGACAATAGCCAGGAATATACCTTTGTGGTGAATGATGCCAATGGTTGTGTAAGTGATGCCGACCATGTACGTGTGAATACAGGTGGTGACGTGTTGAACACAGATCCTTATACTTCGGCCGACAACAATACCATTTGCCAAGGTGAAGTAGCCAAATTATTTGCCAATGCCACAGGCGGCTCAGAAAACTACAGTATTGAATGGAAAAACGAAGCGGGAATGACACTCCCCGGAGACAGCCCAACGGTTGATCCTATGCAAACCAGCACCTATACGGTTGCAGTGGATGATGGGTTTAAAATTGTAAACGGTCAGATTACTGTTGTGGTTAACCATACGCCAATTATCGACCTCAGACCTACCGGAGTTATTCACCTTGGTGAAGATTCCATCAGAGTTTGTGTTCGCGACTCTGTAGTTATGGATGCCAATACCGACCCTGAAAATCCACCTGTAATGGAGTATCAATGGTCGAATAACACCAACAACAGAACTTTCACCGCTATGACCAACGGAAGTATTTTCGATACTCAAACCTATTGGGTAAAAAGTACCAACCCAGTAACTCATTGCTTTGGAAATGATACCATTGTAATTTTCTACGATGTAAGCATATGTAATATAGGAATTGAGGAAAGTGGTATATTTACTGATCGTGTGACGTTGTCGCCTAACCCAACGGATGGTTTGATTAGGTTGACGGTTACTGATGTTATTGGTGAACTTAATATCAATGTCACCGACTTAAACGGAAGGACACTACTCCAGCAAAAATCAACAACCCAATCGAATGGTTCGCGTGAAGTGATGATCGACCTTAATGATTATCCCGCAGGCATGTACCTCATTGGAATAAACCACAAAAACGGATATTATCACGCATCCGTGATAAAGAAATAATCTGTAAGTTCAATTTATCAATCGCAGCACATAATGATTTCTAACAAAGGATTATCCAATTCACTGTTAATCGGCATTTTAATTTGGTTAACAGTACCCGTCTTGGCACAAAGTACCCGCAATTGCGAATACATCAGACCACACCAGGCTGATCAATGGATTTTTGGTATGTATCAAAATAGCGGAGGAATCGATTTTAGTACCCGTCCTGCACAGGCAGTATCGCGTTCAGGAAGTCTTGAAGTTTCCGTAGGTGTTTCATCCTATTCAGATGCGTCCGGAAGACTTAAGCTTTATTCAAGTGGAACCGAGGTGCGCAATGGGGGTTACAATACCATTGCCAATGGAACTGGTCTTATTGGAAATATAGCTTCAACGATGAACTCCATTTTTGTTCCGAATCCAGGTAACGCTAATCAAGTATTTGTATTTACTGTTGATATTTTTTATCCGGGCTTATACGAAAATGGAGTTAATTACTCTGTAATTGATTATTCCAATCAGGGAGGAGGAGAAATTGTCAGCAAGAATAATTTGCTATTCCACGACAATGCTCAAAAGGTTTGTGCTATTCAACACGCCAATGGCACTGATTTTTGGGTAATCTTTCATGGATATGGTACAAACAATGGAGATAGCTATTATTCATATTTAGTAGATACAGGTGGTGTAAACATGAATCCAGTTATTAGCAAGGTAGGACATATACAATCTGGTTTTTCGAATGAAGAAATCGCCAATAATTTTGGTTATATGAAAGCGTCACCAGATGGAACAAAAATTGCTGCAACTATCATGTATGATGGTATAGTAGAAATACTAAACTTTGATAAAATCACTGGTATTCTCAGCAACCCAATACAATCCGCTCCAGGGGATATTTCATATCCTTATGGCATTGAATTCTCACCAGATAATTCAAAACTATATGTGACTACTCAACCCTTAACGGTAAACAATGTACCAGCTACAGATATTCTTTACCAGTTCGATCTTGAATCCTCAACTCCTTTTTCGCAACCCTTTACAATAATTGATCAATTTAGTTTCTCAACTTCGGGGTCACAAGACAGTTTAAATGGCGCTGTTCAACTTGCTCCTGATGGCAGAATTTATTTAACTAAATTCTTACGCGGATCTCGAGATGGTAAACCAAGTCTGAGCGTGATTTACAATCCGAATCGATCAGGTTTAGCATGTAACTACAATACTTTTGAAGGTATGGATAAAGTATTTGATTTACAAGGAGGCAAATCGATGCAGGGCTTACCCACCTTTGTTACCGATTACCTCAACATTCCCCATTTCTCCTTTTTCAATAAATGCGAGAATGATACCACAGAATTTGAGATACGCAATACGGCCAACTTAAACCCCACCTGGGATTTTGGTGATCCTGCTGGAAATCTGGCCAATAATGTTGATCCCAAAGAACCAGGCTTTGTTTTTAGTACCGCGGGAAAATATACAGTAACTTTAACTGAAGAGTGGAATGGAGAATCATATGTAGTTACCAGAGATGATGTATTCATTAACCCTTTGCCTTCAGTGGATATCGGCCAAGGAGGTGTCATTTCAATTCTGCCCAATTCATCCGTTAGATTAGATGCCGGTGAATACGATTATTACAGCTGGTTTCCCGGAAACAGCCACGATCGCTATCTTGATGTAAATCAAGAAGGTTGGTATAAGGTTTTAGTAACTGACACCAACTGTTGTAGCAATATTGACAGTGTGTACATCCAGTTTGCGGATCTCAACTTCCCCAATGCATTCAAGCCTTCGAGTAGTTTACCCGAAAACCAAACCTTTGGTGTGGTGGGTGATGTAGCCTCTTTGGCCAAGTATACACTTCAAATATATGACCGTTGGGGAAAAATCATATTCGAAACCAATAATCCTCTGGATAAATGGACCGGTGAAGTGAAGGGTGGAGACATTGCTCCTCAGGGAGTTTATGTTTGGCATTCTGTTTTCACCACCTTTGAAAGCGGATTGGAAGCCAGTCGGGATATTGACAACCGAGGAACAGTAATGCTGGTGAGATAGGGCAAGCCATGCAACATTTCTTTGAAACCTTAAGTACGGAACTCCAGGTTGAATCGTGGCAGATAAAAAGCACGGTTGAACTACTCGATTCCGGTGCTACCATTCCCTTTATTGCCCGTTACCGAAAAGAAAAAACAGGTGCCCTGACGGATGAACAAATTATTGAGGTCAATAAAAAGTTAGAACAGCACAAGACCTTGATCAGCCGTAAAGAGAGTATTCTCAATTCCTTGGAGGAAAATAAGCTGCTCACGTCCAAGCTCAAAGATGCAATTGACAGCGCCCCAACCCTTTCGATACTGGAAGATATTTACCTGCCCTACAAACCCAAACGACTTACACGTGCAGTAAAAGCCATTAACAAAGGCCTTGAACCTCTTGCTAAAATGCTCATGGCTGAAAACGTGGTCAATCTCGAAAACACAACAGCAAAATTTATCAATCCTAAACTGGAA
>JBFHGX010000008.1:0-54792 GCA_041582875.1 Bacteroidales bacterium
CCTAAGGTGGCATATTTGCGGTTACCTTTGGTAAGGTCTTCATAATAGAATCCACCACGAAGAGCCAACACATCGGTATACCAATATTCTGTTCCGAAAGCAAAACTGAATTCACGCAATTCTTCTGAGAATCCTCCCGGAGCATCATACCACGATTGAATCATTCCTTGGATTACACTCACATCAGGATCCATTCCTGAAATAATTTCCCGGCTTCCGTCAGGATTATACAAACTATCTGAGTAGATTGGAGGTGTGGGAACCAAGAGTTTATTTACATCAAACTGAAAAGAAATTTTGTTGTAATCATCTAAATCAAGTGTAAGTCGGGGACCGATACGGAAATTGGTAGGAATAAAATCCTTTTCGGTATTGGCAATGGAGTAGGAAATTTTTTGACCTATATTGGAGATATTAACGCCCCAAGCAAAAGTTGCAGGGGTGGAAGCAAACCAACTCACTTCATCTTCCCAGTACAAACTAATATCGGCAGCCACAGAGGTCCCCGCAGTGGTTTCAACACCTTGCACATATTGTCCTTGTGTCAGGTTTGAATAGATAAATCTTCCGGCTACAGCCATAGAGAGTTTATCTGTAAGGATACGGGAGTAGGCCGCGTCAATGGCAAATTCATTGGGTTTAAAAGTTCCAATGTTGTTTCCTGTATTGTCGGTAAAAGTGATTTCACCCAACGAAAAATAACGCAAGGTAGCAGCCACCGTTGACATTTTATCAACTCTTTTGTAAAAGGAAACGTAAGCTAGGTTGATATCGTTAACCAAATTACGCAACCAAGGGGTATAGTTAAATGAGAAACCCATATCGTCTTCGATACGAGAATATTTGGCAGCATTCCAGTGCATCGAGTTCACATCAGCTGAAGAGGCAACACCTCCGTCACCCATTCCGCCTGCACGGGCATCGGGGCCAATCATCAACAAAGGCACCGCAGTGGTAATGGTATTAATAGTTTGTCCGTTTTTCTCAATTTGAGCAGTTGTTTCCAGGGCAAAAGCTGCCAGCAGGACTACAAGTAAGATCTTATGTTTCATCTATCTGACTAATGATTATAAAAGGTTTGCAAAACTAACGAATTAATTTCAGTAATATTATTCAAATGGTTTGAGAAGCGTAAATAATAAGGGATAAACTACGTATGCTAAGTTTTATTGCCTGACCTTGTGCAACAAATTACTGACTTCACCGCCCAAATATCCATTTAGATCGTTGTTTTCATCATACGTTGCTGGCGGTAAGTAATATTACCTGAAGGGTCGACAATTTTAACGCGGTAGATATAAAACCCGTCATCCACCAAATCGCCATTGGCATTGTGACCATTCCAATAAATCGGTTCGATGCGTGAAGTTCCGGTATTACTTTGTTGATAAAGCTCAACAATGGGGTTTCCCTGATAATCGAAAATCGAAACGGTGATATCCAATAAAACGCCTATTTTATTGTGTTTAAACTCGAACCTTGTTTCTCCGCTAAACGGATTGGGATAATTAAGCACCTCCGAAACATTTATATTCGCTTCATCATCAACATAAAATTCGATGGTTTTTTCCGAAGAATTGTTTTGCAAATCCCAGGCTTTAAGGGTAAGCGTATGCATTCCTTCCGAAAGGTTTGAAAAAGGATATTCGATCATCCCTTGCTGATACGAATCAACATCAATCATGTAATAATCGTTAAGGATAGTTGAATTGGTATAATCTGCATCCAGAATCATCACAATATCACGCCCCAAACCACTTCCGGTATAATTAATACCTGAAGGATCGACCATTCGTGCATACAAAACGGCCTGACTAGTTACCTGATCGCCTGATTCAAAACCAGGTTCGTTAAGAAACACATCCATCACAGGGCCATCCACATCAACAACCGCATTTTGATCGTATCCGCCGATAAGCAGGTGCTGATAATCACCCCACGCATCTTCATAAGTTATGGTATCATAGCCATAATAGCTAATCCGGCCAAAACCGTAGGCATAGGAAATATCCTTAGGCACCATGAAACTAAAGGAAAACTCCCCGTTTACGGCTTTTGCTTTACCTTTGTGTAGAACGCGATCGAAAAGGTAAAAATCTTCGGGTGAGCTCGACCCCAAATTTCCACGGGTAGTATACTTGGCCTTTTTATCGTAAACCGTAGGATAAACCACTCCATTAAACGAAGTCATCGGTGATCCATTTTCGTTGCTAACAAATCCTGAAACGGTAACCATCGAAAGTGCCTTGGCCGTATCAACCGACTCACCTATTCCCACATTATTTACCATTGTTGTAACAATATCATGCTGAGGGTATGCCAAACGCAAGGCAGGATCGCCCAACAAAACAAAATTAAGGTAATTGGCATTGGATGGTGTTTTAGCCAAACGCACCAAATCGCCCAATCGCGGGATTTGACCGTTTTCCTTTTTCATGAGGTTGAGGTAAATCCGCGTATTGACAATGATGTTGGCATGTGCATAGGCCAAACGTGTGGTGGTAAGCAGGGAGATAGCTCCACCATGAGGATTAAGATATACATATTCACCGGCAGAAGTAAACTCAGGGTTATCGAAGCGGCTAAATTCGCAGGTGGCCGTGATAAACAACGGAAGATTATTGATATTGGTAAACCCATTGATGGCGGGAACATCCAGAATCATCTCTTCTGACCAACCTATAAGTCCTCCATGTCCGGTATAATTAATAATCAAAGCCCCTTTTTCGACCTGATTGTTGATGTTGGTATTGACATCAGGATAGCGATAACCGGCAGAAGTTTCCTGCACAGCAAAGGCATCAGAATATATCTTATTGATGCGCATACCGGCATGCAATGTGTCAGCAATTTGGGTCATATCTTCGGCCTGATCCAGGTGAAGGTTAGAATCCTGATCGTCGGCCACGAAACAGAGTGTGGTTCGCCAGTCGCCCAAGACATCCGGTTTATCCATTAAATAGTTTTCAACCTTATCTACTGCTATTTCAGCTTGTTCCACTGTTGAAACAGGAAAACGGCCAATACCTAAATCCAGTTCACCACTAGCACTACCTCCCTCATAATCGTCGAGCAAGCCAAAATAATCGTCGGTGACAAAGGAACCTGTTTCGGTGAGTGACTCGAGTGATTCATAAGTTGGGACAATATTGGTATTGCCGGGAACCCGATTTTTGTAATCGAAAGAAGCATCACCAAAGAGTAATAAATACCCCGACTTATCACCAAAAACGTTTTTATCGTATAGCATTTTCATGAAATCACGAATCGCGGTTACATCCTGAGAACCCGAAGAAAACTCATTGTAAATCTGTTCCGGAGTTACAACCACAGACGTCAGTCCATCCACATTTTTATGAATCTCAGCCAATCGATTGGCCTGAGCAAGAAACATCTCAGGAGCCACGATCACCATATTGAGAGCAAATAAACTATGTAAATCCTGATTGGCCACCTCAGCAACAACTACAGGCTCAACATAATCAGTTTCATTAAAAATGATAAAACTACGCTCTTCGGCATTTTCAAGATTAAAGGTCAACGTTTGATTGGATTGCTGACAGATAATTTTCTGAGGAAAGTGCGCAGAGGTAATTCCCCACACCCGAACAGGCTCATCAACATTTTGAACAGTAAAGTGAGCCACCTGACCTGATAAGGCTGCATCTGGTTCGCTAAAAATCATTTGATCGCCGGTAAAAATCAAATCGCGCTTTACATTGATTTCCAAATTATCAAGCCATGCGGTCGCATTTTCGTCTTCCGAAATATATTTAATCTTCACCTCAAGATCATCACTATTCACAAAAAAAGAATTGTTCGCAGTGGCCTTAAAGGCATAGGAGTGAGAAGAAGGTGTTACCTTAAGGAATAAAGTTGAATCAATGATTTGCTGGCCATTAACACTTAATTCAAAATAAGTATAGACAAATCCGCGTGCCGCCATTTTTACAGAAAGATGTGCAGGGAAATCGGTTACCAGATTGGGGAAATTAAAATTAAAAACACGTTCGTTGACCTCACCCGAAAACGATTCTCCATACCAGTCCTTTCCTGATGACAACAAATTCACCCAGTCTTGTTCGTGACTTTGCACATCAAGAAATTGATTGATCTCTAAAGTTGGATCACTTGTAGCATAGTCAAGTGTATTCAATTCCATTCCTGAGGCGCGATCTGTAGTCAGGAAATAAAAAATAGTATCCGCATAGATATTTTGCTGGTGATTAAACCGACGAGAAAAAACACTGTATTTGTTTACTGTGGGCTCTTCAGCATAAAACAAGATATAATCCTCTTCATCGAAAACGCCATCAGCTAATCCTACACGCTCAATGGCATTTTCTTGCAGATCGTCAATTCGGGCAACCGCATTTAACTCAGATAACAATCCGGAATAATTACCAAAAACCCCAAGTTTTTCAGGGTTAATGGTTGACATATCCAAACCCAAATCTTTAAAAAAATCAAAATCCAGCTTGCATACCCCTCGTTGAGTGATTCCCAGTTTAAACCAGGTTCCTGAACTTAAGATGGAGTTATCGGCATATTCACGCTCCTGAACCAATTGCAGATTTTCGGGTTCTACAGGAGAAAAATCAACAAGGAGCTGAGCCGAATTCAAGCGAAACAGTTGCGACCCATCTTCCTTTTTTCTGAAAGGAAGCATATAAATCCTGCATTTATCGCCATGTTTTTCGATCTTTATTTGATAATCTGAATCACATAACTCCTTATCCGAAAGCAGATTCACCACTTCAACTCCCAAAGCATCTTCCTGAACATCTGTCATTTGAACATCACATTCAAAAACAGATGAAGGCAAATCTACATCTAGCATAAACACAGGTAAAGCACCAAATTCGGCCAAATTGGTAGCATCAGTAAAAGAATAGTAATGTATGGTTTGATCAGATGAAAGTTCCAGTGACAGCAGCGAGGAATAGTCAGGCTGAATTTTAATGGTATCCTGTGCCTGCAGCACAATTGACACCATCAGCAGCAATAAAAAGAGTATATTTTTTTTCATTTAAGTGCACATTTGTTGTAATAGTTCAATTAGAATTTGACCAAATCAGTAAAATTATCAGACTTCTAACCTAAGGGAACGTATAATAATTACACGACAAAAATAACAACAATTTCGTTGTCAGTAAGGAACTTACTTCAAGTAAAAAAGCTTGGAGGAATCCTGTCCAACCTGTCCGATTTGATTTTGAACCACCACCCGTACAATATAAAATCCACGTCTGATTTGTTCTCCGCCATCATTGGTTGCATCCCATACCAACGGCTCTGTCTGAAAACCTTCAGCATCAATTTTGGTTTTTAACGCACGCACATGCGAACCATCCATGTCATACAAGTGGATTGTCACATCCAACTCGTTTCCAGCTTGATTATGCGTAAAGGTAAACTGAGTGGTTTCGGTAAACGGATTGGGGAAATTCTGCAAGTTGTCTACAATAACCTCCATGGAGGACACCACAACAAACGGCAAATAAGCAATGGATGAATTATTGTAAACATCCCACACTTTCAGGCTTAACACATGATCGCCTTCATCCAAATCGGCAAACGGATAGGTAATCTCACCGCTATTGAAACTATTTTCGTCAGCTTCGTAAAAATCATTCAATATGTATGCTTGGTTAGGGTCGTCGTCCAATGTGGTTACGATATCATGACCAATCCCAGATCCAGTGGTATTGATTCCGCTTTCATCGTTAACTTGAGCAAAAAGGATTGGATTTTCATTGACAACACCTCCTGGCATAAATGTAGAATCGTACAAAAACAGGTTAATCACCGGACCAATGGTATCTTCTAGTGCCTCCGTATTAAAGCCTCCCACCATAAAATCTTCAAAATAACCATTTCCATCGATAGTATCATTTCTAAAATAATAGCTGATTCTACCAGGTCCATATTTGTAAGCAATGTCTTTGGGCATCATGAACTCAAAACTAAACTCACCTTGCTTAACAGATGCTTTTCCATTAAAGAGCACATTCTTACGCAGGTAAAATGTCATAGGAGATCCGCTTTCGTCGCCGTACGTGACAATTTCAGATAATTTATCGTAAACAATGGGGAAAATTTCACCATTATAATCATTCATTGGTTCACCTGCTTCATCAGTAATTTGACCATCAATGGTCACCATCGCTAAGGCTTTAAGCGTATCAGGCACCTGTCCGACAGGATTACTGTTGATGGCCGTAGTTTCGGCATTGTATTTGGGATAGGCCATGCGACAAGCCGGATCGCCGACCAAAATAAATTTACGATCGTTTGCGGTACCACGTCGCTTCGATTTACGGATGATATCGCCAAAAGTTGGATATTCGCCATTGATTTTTTCGAACATATTATCCTCATAGATATCCATATTTAATGCCCTGTTGGCAGCAGCGAAAGTAGCCCGTGTAGTTGTAAACAAAGCAATCCCACCTCCTTTATTGTTCAGGAAAACCTGTTCACCCGCAGAAATCCGCGAAGGATCGTCGTATCGTGTAAACTCACAGGTAGCTGTAATAAAAACAGTTAGCTTATCATAATTGGTCCATGACGCAATATCAGCAATGGTAACAATTTGCTCATGGCCCAAACCTATTTCGCCACCATGTCCTGAATAGTTAAATATCAATGTACCCTTATCCATTTGCAGATTAATGGCCCGATTAACCTCAGGTGCCTTTTGCCCACCCGGGGTACTCTCCTGCTCATAGGCATCCACATAAATTTTATTGATGTTATATACCGGAAAATTTGTGCCCACAAAATCCGAAACAAATTCGGCATCCTTAATATGGGTATTGCTATCGCCATCATCAGCAATAAAGGTCATCAAATTTCGATATGCCGACATCACAGAGGCAGAATTGGTGGAATAGTGTATCGTTTTATCCACAGCGTCCTGGGCCTCTTCCTTGGTTCTGACTACAAACCTACCAATGCCAACATCAACCCTATCGGTGCTCGACGTTCCAGACGGTGGCTCCACCCCTTCACCATCATCCAAAAAACCAAAATAATCGTCAGAAGCGATGGAGTTCACTATATTAAGAGGAGTGTAAACTGATTCCCAACAGGGAACAAAATTGGAATTATCCTGAATCCGATCCTTGTAATCATAAGAAGCATCACCAAAAAGCAGCATGTATTTTAATTCACCTCCCGGATCGCTGGCATCGTAAAGCATTTTAGCAAAATTTCTAATAGCTGTTATGTCATGACTTCCGGAAGCAAATTCATTATAAACCTGATCTACGGTGACCACTTCCACAGAAAATGAAGCATGGTTTCGGTGAAATTCGGCCAATTCATTGGCTTCATCGATAAAATCAGGATGAACTACAATAAGGTAATCGATATTGCGCAGACTGTGTAAATTTTGGTTAGGAACAGTTTCCACAAACTCAACTGACTTATATCCATCAGAATTAAAGGCCACAAACTCGTTTACCGACTGTGTAAGATAGTTAAATTGCAGCTGACTACCTGTGGATGTAGCAACTACCTTTTTTGGATTTATCGGGATTGAGACATCCCAAATATCAATACCTGCGGAAGCATTTCCAACCGTATACATGGCCACCTGACCAGGTTCAGAAACCACATTACGGAACAACATTTGATTGCCCGTCATGGCAAGTGAACGCTGAACATTCACCTCTATGTAGTTTAAATAACCTACTGCACTGGTATTGCTACGCTGGTAGGTGGTTGACACCAACACATTATCGTCTTTGGGCAGAAACCTGAAACTGGTACTACCTTCTTTTCCATAATCATAATTGCTCGTGGTGGGATCGATAACTACAGTAGCCATGTCATTACCACCTACGCTAATTTTAAAAGAGCTTGAAGAACTGGAGTTCGCAGCAAATGCTCCTTTAAAATATCCTGAGTTACTGGTTTTTAAAACATTGGGGAAATTAAAGGCAAAATCGTAGGTTAACGATGAAAGATCGTACAACTCGCCAAACCAAATCCTTCCTACGGCAGCAATATTCCTTGTATCTTCCTCATGATAAGCATAATCGATAAAACTATTCACCTCCAGGGCAGGCGTACCAGAAGGAGATTCCACGTTTTCGATTCGCTTTCCTTGCACATTTAAGGAAGTGATAAAATAGTATGCATAATCATCATAATAATTGTTTTGATGATTAAAAGCCTGATTTATTGCATTCCAACTCCAAACGATAGGTCCCTGAGCGTAAAAAAGAAAATAATCACCCGGATCGAAACTACCATCCCCGCCATCAACCATCTTGATTGGATTCTCCATCAGGTCATCATAAACAGGATCATTGTTTTTTTCTGGAAGTACGCCACCACCGTTCCCAAACAAAGCTAACTTCGAAGGAGCAATATTCATATCAAAACCCATGGATGACAAATCGTTATAGGTTACAGCATATATCCCCGATTCAGATACCCTTATTTTATACCAACTACCGGTAGCCAAAACACTTTGTGAGGCAAACTCACGGCTTTGATTGGTGCCTTTCGGAAAATCGGTAACTTGAGCATCGATGGTAAACGAAACAAGCTTTTCGAAGGTATTTAGACTATCGTTCCATCGAATGGGAATGAATTCTACCGACAACCAGGGCTCTTTTTGCATTTGAATAATGCTTCCTGTGACGCTAAACTCCTTTAACAGATGCTTGGATGCAGACAAAATAGACTGTTCTTCCGCACTTGCAGGTATAAAAACCAAGTCAGAAAGCTCAACCTCGACGAAGGCATTGGCAGAGTGAACACGGTAATTATGTCGAAAAATGGGAAGCACACTTTGGTCTGAAAAAAACGCTCCTGCAAATATTGGTCGCGACATTTTTTGCCCATTCGGTAAATCAAGACGCTGTATAGCTTGCCAGGTAATGGATTCATTAAACTGGTAACCAATAGAAAAGAGCTGACAGGACATCAGCATCAAAAAAAATGAAAAATAAATAGGTCTATATCTCATGTTGTTTTAATTGGCGTCAAAAATAACAATTATTAGAAGGGTGATTCACAATTATCATGTATAACGATGTTTTGCTTGTTTTATTTTGCGTAAGTTTGCCGTGAATTTTTGAATAAAAAATTAATCAAACCAGATTGCTGTAATAAAAAAGGTCGTATAATTGTGCTTTCAAAACCAAACCAATTTAATTGAATGAAATAATGATCAGAGTTATTCGGATAATCATAGTTTCATTGTTTGCTTTAGCATGGGGTGTAACACAGGCACAAGATCCTGAGTTTTCTCAGTTTTATGCCAATCCACTGTACTTAAATCCGGCATTAGCCGGAAGTACTGAATGCGGTAGGTTAGGCTTAAATTACAGAAGTCAGTATCCTTCCCTATCTAAAGCTTATGTAACTTACAACATTGCTTACGACCAAAGCTTGCCAGGAATGAACAGCGGATTTGGCTTTATCGTAATGAGTGATGCTCAGGGAGATGGGGCATTGGTACGCAACTCAATTTCGGCAATTTATGCTTATAAATTGCAAGTAAGTAATCCTGTTCTTATTAGCTTTGGAGTTAAAGGGGGATATTATCAGGAGTACCTTAACTGGGACAAATTAACATTTGGAGACCAAATAAATCCCACTACTGGGAATATTTCTCCTACTACACTCGAATCTCCACCAATCAACGATAACATTTCGGTAATTGATTTTTCTGCCGGGGCAGTAATGAGTTACCTCGATCAGTTCTTTTTTGGAGTTGCGGTAGACCACATTAATCAACCCAGCTTATCGTTTTACGACAACGATAGTAAATTACCCATGAAAATTGCCTTCCATGGTGGAGCAATCATTAATGCCAGCGAAGGAGGATTAGGAAATGCTTCAGGTAGCGATGTGGTCATTCAACCCAATTTGTTGTACATGCAACAAGAAAATTTTCGCCAACTCAATGTAGGATTGTATGTTAAGAAATACCCCTTTGTCTTAGGTAGTTGGTTTCGTCATAATTTCGAGAATCCGGACGCTGTAGTTGCCTTAATTGGAATAACTTACAATAATTTTCGTGTGGGTTACAGCTATGATTTTACCGTTTCTCAAATGGGCGGCAAGGCCGGAGGAGCGCACGAAATTTCCTTTGCTTGGGATTTTTGTGTGTATAAAGAATCAGCTCGCCGACGCATTAGGGCAATAAATTCACCCTCTTTTTAGTTATAATCGCAGCAGTTTTAAAAAATCAAATTAAAATGTTCAGAATTAATAAGTTGTTTTTTATCATGACCGGGGTGGCCGTTTTGGCTATCTTTTCAACTTCTTGTAAGCCCAAAGACAAATCTCGAACCACAGGTTGGGAATACAATCAACCAAAAAATGGTGGATTTGAAGTTGCTTCGTCTGCAGAACAGATTACTGGTCCCGGTTTGGTGCTCATCGAAGGTGGAACCTTCACCATGGGTGCAACTACAGAAACTCCATTTTACGAATGGGATAATTCTCCCAGAAAAGTAACTGTTAGTAGCTTTTATATTGATCAAACCGAAGTAAGCAATATTGCTTATCGCGAGTATATTTTCTGGTTAAACCGGGTTTATGGAGAAAGTTTTCCTCTGGTTGTGCAACAAGCTTTACCAGATACTTTGGTGTGGCGCGATCGTTTGGCGTATAACGAACCTTTGGTTCGTACTTACTTCAGGCATCCAGCTTACCAAAATTATCCTGTAGTTGGAGTTAGTTGGGTACAAGCCAACGGATATGCATCATGGAGAAGCGACCGTGTAAATGAAAGCATTTTAATCAGTGAAGGTATCCTTGATTTTGATCCTGCTCAAAAAGACGAAGAAAACTTTAATACCGATGCTTATCTTGCAGGTCAGTACGAAGGACTTGTTAAAGAAGGTAAGGAAGACCTTGATCCCAATGGAACTGGTATCCGTAACGTACGATTCGAAGATGGTTTGATGCTACCTAACTACCGCTTACCCACTGAAGCTGAATGGGAATATGCTGCATTGGGTTTGATCGGAAATACATTGTACAATCGCGTTGTTGAACGTCGTGAGTATCCTTGGAATGGCTCAGGTGTCCGCACAGATGAGACCAAATACTATGGAAGTTTTGTTGCCAACTTTAAAATCGGAAGTGGTGACTATATGGGTGTTGCAGGCAATCTGAACGATGGCGCTAGTATTCCAGCAGCAGTTGGGTCATACTGGCCAAACGACTATGGCATTTACAACATGGCCGGAAATGTTAGCGAATGGGTTCTTGACGTTTATCGCCCAATGACTCCTGAATTTGTTTCAGATTTCAACCCCTATCGCGGTAACGTTTTCAAAAATGTTAAGAAAGACATTGATGGGAGCATTGCTCCAAAAGATTCACTTGGAAAAATTGTTTACGAAGATATAACGGCAGAAGAAGCTGCAAATCGCAAAAACTATCGTCAGGCCAATAACGTAAATTACCGCGATGGCGACTTCCAGTCAACCATTCGTGCCGACTGGTTGGATGGTCAGGAAGATGTTGTTAACTCCGAAAGCATGTATGACTATGGTCAAACAACCCTGATCAACGATAAATCACGCGTTGTAAAAGGAGGTTCATGGAATGATGGAGTATACTATTTAAGTCCGGGAACCCGCCGTTTCTTAAATGAGGATGAATCATCATCCACCATTGGATTCAGATGTGCCATGATTCGTGTGGGTAGTGCCATGCCAGGAGGTAACTAAAAGAAAATAAAGTATCTTTACCCCACTCCAACAGAGTGGGGTTTTTTTATGATCATGCAGAAAATCCAGGAACTATATCAGCATTTTTTGGGTTCACCAAAAATTGCTACCGACTCCAGAGTCGAAGTTGAAGGTAGCTTATTTTTCGCCCTTTCGGGAGACAATTTTAATGGCAACCATTTTGCAAAAGAAGCCTTGCTCAAAGGAGCCTCATTGGCCATCATCGATGATGAATCGTTTGATGAAAAAAACGGAAAATATTTTGTCGTTAAGGACGTGTTATTAGCCTTACAGAATCTGGCCTTGTATCACCGGGAATGCAGTAAAACACTCGTAGTGGGCATCACTGGATCGAACGGGAAAACAACCACAAAAGAACTCATTTCAAGAGTACTTCAAACTGAAAAAGAACTCATTTCCACCATAGGGAATTTGAACAACCACATTGGTGTGCCACTTACCCTGTTGCGCATCACTCAAAAAACACAAGTGGCTATTGTAGAAATGGGAGCGAACCATCCGGGAGAAATTGCCGCCTTATGTCAGATAGCCCGTCCAAACATGGGAATCATCACCAACATTGGTAAAGCTCACCTGGAAGGTTTTGGTAGTTTTGAAGGGGTAGTAAAAACAAAAAACGAATTGTACGATTTCATCCGAACGAACAATGGAACTGCCATTGTGAATGCGGATGACCCGTTACTCATGGAGTTGAGCGAAGGACTTCACAGAATTACTTACGGAACTGACACCGGGGATATTGTTGGCGAATTGTTGGAGGAAAAACCAACGCTTAAAATTGCCGCCACAACTTTTCAAGAAAACAAGATATCGATTTCGTCACAATTGTATGGTCGATATAATTTCCCTAATATTTTGGCTGCCATTGCTTTGGGCAAATATTTCAAATTAAAAAACAAGCATATTATTAAGGCCATTGAAGGCTATATACCCGACAACAGCCGTTCACAATTGCTTAAAACCGACCACAATCAAATTTTTCTGGATGCCTACAATGCCAATCCTGTTAGCATGGATGCAGCCATACAAAGCTTTAATAGCTACCAAACAGCCCTTCCCTGGCTAATTTTGGGCGATATGTTTGAACTAGGGGAAGCTGCCGCCTCCGAACATCAAAAAATTGTGGACTTAGTTAATGAATTGAATTTCAAAAACGTCTATTTTATTGGCTCCCTTTTTGGAAAGACCAGAATTGCAGACAATCAACTTCATTTTGACACCACAGCCAAGGCATTGGAATATTTACATAAAAACCCTATCCTACAGGCCAACATCCTGATTAAAGGCTCAAGGGGAATGCAACTTGAGAAATTGGTTGCAGCGTTATGATGCCCATGGAAATTTCGGCATTGGGACTCATGTCCGGGAGTTCACTGGATGGTCTTGATTTGGCATTTTGCCGTTTTACCTACCATGAAAACAAATGGAATTACACCATTGAACAGGCCGAAACCATACCCTATCCTGTAAATTGGACAAATAAATTGACCAAAGCTCACCTGCTGCCCGCTTCAGAATTATTACAATTAGATGTTGAATATGGTACGTATTTAGGAGAAGTTACTCGATTTTTTATTGACAAACACCATTTAGCTCCTGACCTCATCGCTTCTCACGGACACACCATCTTTCATGAACCACATCAAGGATTCAGTTTTCAGCTGGGAAAAGGCTCATATATAGCTCAGACATCTGGAAAAATAACTGTTAGCGATTTCAGAAACACTGATATTCTTCATGGAGGACAAGGAGCTCCTCTTGTACCTATTGGCGACGAGTTACTGTTCAGAGAATATAGTGCTTGTATCAATGTAGGAGGAATTGCAAATATTTCGTACCGCAATGGAGATAATAGAATTGGTTACGATGTTTGTGCTGCAAACCAATTACTCAACGCATTGAGTATGGAAATGGATTTACCTTACGATGAAAACGGAAAGATCGCATCCACAGGCATTGTGATTGAAAATTTGCTACAACAACTCAATGATGATCCATTTTTCACCACACCTAAGCCAAAGTCATTAAGCAATCAGGTGGTTAAAAACAAATTTGTAAACGCTGTACTAAGCTACAAGGATTCGATTCCCAATCGATTGGCTACCGTGGTTCAGCACATCAGTCAGCAGCTGGCCGACGAACTTAATCAGCTGGAAACCGGTAAAATATTAATCACTGGTGGGGGTGCCCATAATGCGTTTTTAATGGAGTCCATCAGCAAGCTCATCCCGCATGAATTAATTGTTCCGAATAAAACTGTGGTGGATTTCAAGGAAGCGCTCATATTCGCTTTCATGGGCGTTTTACGCATTCAAAACCAAATCAATTGTCTGGCTTCAGTTACCGGTGCCAGCTGCGATTCCAGTTCTGGAATCATCGACCATCCATAAAAAAAAGCAGCCAAATAATTGACTGCTTTTTTAATTTCGTTGAATTTAGTATTACAAATGACCCATAAGCATCATTTGTACATAATAGGCACCAATACCAGCAAAGTATCCTAACATCGCCAGCAGGCTAATTTTTTTCATGTACCAAATGAAGTCAATTTTTTCAAGAGCCATTGCAGCAACACCTGCAGCAGAACCAATAATTAAAATACTACCACCTGTACCTGCACAGAAAGCAAGCAATTCCCAAAAGATGCCGTCAGCAGCAAAGTGGCCAACCTCAGCAACTGGATACATTCCCATCGCTCCGGCTACTAATGGAACATTGTCGACAATAGAACTTAATATTCCAATAGCAGTATTGATTACATAAATATTTTTATTGGTTACATCATCAAGCCATTGTGACAACAAACCCAATTGACCGGCAGTTTGTAATGAAGCCACTGCGGATAATATCCCCAGGAAGAATAAAACAGTAGGTATATCTACTTTTTTCATCACACCAATAACGGTAAGTTTTCTTTTATCATCCAGAGGTTTGGTACGGTGCATCAGATCGGTAATGACCCACAAAACACCCAATCCTAACAACATCCCCATATAAGGAGGAAGATGGGTGAGTGTTTTAAAAATAGGAACAAACAACAAGGCTCCTACACCGGCAAAAAGCAAAAGTTTTCTTTCGAATGCAGTAGTGTATTCACGCTCTTCACTAGCCGACAATTTTGGACGGGTTATATCACCTTTCATGGTAAAGGACAACAGAATAACCGGAATCAGCATGGTTACCAGACTTGGAATAAAAACCATCATAATGATGTTTCCGGCAGTTACCTGACCTCCAATCCATAACATAATGGTAGTCACATCACCAATGGGCGACCAAGCTCCACCAGCATTAGCAGCTAACACAACCATGGCAGCAAAGAACCAACGTGTGTGTTTGTCATCAATTAATTTCTTGAGTAAGGTAACCATCACAATGGTAGTGGTAAGGTTATCCAAAGCTGCAGACATAAAGAAGGTTAGAATACTAATAACCCACAACAGTTTAACTTTATTGGTTGTTTTAATTTTATCGGTAACCAATTTAAATCCTTGGTGATGGTCGATAATTTCCACAATCGTCATCGCTCCCAATAGGAAGAATAGGATTTCGGAAATATCGCCCAAATGCTCAATAATTTGGTTATGAACAATGAAATCGAGATAAGTTTCATGAGTTACCTCGAAGGTAAGACCTGCAGCCGCAGCTAATACAGTTTGATCATGAAGGAAACTGTTCCAGGCAGAACTCACGCCCGAAAGCAGAATGTCTTCAGCGCCTAAAATAAAAGCTACCCAGGTTAATGATCCGATAAGCAAGGCTGATGCCGCTTTGTCGATTTTCAGGGGATGTTCGAGGGCAATTGCCAAATAACCCAGAACAAAAATAACAACCATTAAAATAAACATATTCCAATTATTTTTTAAAATTTATGCAGGCAAATGTAGCCAAAGATGCCTTCAACCTCATTCGAGAAATATGCAATTAGTTACATATAACTAAATTTATAGTCTGTCTAAATAGCAAAACACTTATCAATTTGACAATTCACTACTTAAGCGATTGATTAACTGCTAGTTTCTGTTTTTTGCCTTATAAATAATATCTTCTATTTTTTCGTAAGAAAATTTATAATTCTTTCTCAATTGATGCAGTGGCAAAGTAGCTCCAGCTTTTGTGGGCATTCCCAATTGAGTTCTAAGATAAGGCTCACCTATTTGATTGGCTTTAGCCAATTCTGACAAAGTCATATTGGTATCAAGCTTTACAATATATTCGGTTTTATTTGTTTTAGTTTCCTTGCTAGGACTTTCTCCACAAGACATCAAGAAGGTTATAACCACTAAAATAGGAATAATGTATTTTATTGACATAATGATAAAATATAATGGTCTGGTTTCTTTTGAAACCAGACCTGATTAATTCGTGCTAAATTACAAATTTAATTCCTTGGGCCAAAGGCAAATCAACACCGTAATTAATGGTGTTGGTTTGACGACGCATATAGACCTTCCAGGCATCGGATCCTGATTCACGACCACCACCGGTTTCCTTTTCGCCTCCAAAAGCACCACCAATCTCGGCACCGGAAGTGCCTAGGTTTACATTGGCAATACCGCAATCGGATCCTGCAACAGATAAAAATGTCTCGGCTTCACGCATGTCCAATGTAAAACACGCCGAAGACAATCCTTGTGGGACATCATTTTGAATGGCAATAGCATCTTCAATTGAGCCCTTGTATTTAATAAAATAAACAATTGGAGCAAAGGTTTCCTCCTGAACGATTTTAAAATGATTTTCTGCTTCAGCAATACATGGAACCACATAGGTTCCCGACTCAAACCCTGGTCCTTCGCATACCTGACCACCAAATACAACTCGGCCGCCCTCTTCGGCAACTTTAGTTACAGCGTCACGAAATAATTCCACTGAATTTTTATCGATCAACGGACCAACCAATGAATCTTCTTTGAGTGGATTCCCGATTTTAGGAACTATATTTTCATACGCTGATACAAATTTGGTCAATACTTCATCATAAATATCTTCATGGACAATAACCCGTCGTGTACTGGTACAACGTTGCCCGGCAGTACCAACAGTCCCAAAAACAGTCGACATAACAGCCATCTGTATATCAGCTTTGGGCGTAATGATTACCGCATTGTTTCCGCCCAATTCAAGGATGGTTTTCCCAAGTCGTTTTCCTACGATCCCTCCTACTCTTTTTCCAACAGCAGTAGATCCTGTTACGGACAACAACTGAATCCTTTTGTCAGCAAGGAAATTATCACCCATCACAGATGATTTTGCGACAATTAAATTGAAAACACCCTCAGGAACATCATTTTTTATCAAAACATCTTTGATAATTTTTTGTGTAGCCAAAGCTGTAATTGGAGTTTTCGACGAAGGTTTCCAGATAACAACATCACCTGCAATAGCAGCCAAAGCAGTATTCCATGCCCAAACAGCTACCGGAAAATTATAGGAAGTTACAATACCTACGATACCCAAAGGCAGATATTGCTCAGACAAACGGTGATCTACACGTTCCGACTGTAAGTTAACCCCATTAACTAAACGAGCTAATCCAACTGCAAAGTCACAGATGTCAATCATTTCCTGAACCTCACCCAAACCTTCTTGGTATATTTTACCCATTTCGAGCGTAACTAACATACCGAGTTCTTCCTTGTATTCGCGCAAGGCACAACCAATCTGACGAATGATTTCTCCACGCATTGGTGCAGGTACTTTCCTCCATACCATAAAGGCTTCCTGAGCTTTTTTCACCACCATCTCGTAATCGTCGAGGGTCGCATTTTTGACTTTGGCTATTTCTTTTCCATCGATAGGAGAATAAGATGAGGTTACATCACCATGAGTATCAATCCATTCGGCACCGGTAGAAAGGCCACAATTCAATTCTTTGATTCCAAGTTTATCAAGAACAATCTTGATTTCCTGTACTTTAGTCATAACTTTTTTTATAATGTTTAAAAAAACATATTGTAAATCAGTCGAAATAGATTAAAATGCTAGTCGATAAACGTTCTATTAATACCCCAATAAAACAACATTAAATATGTAGGGACTAATTTTGAGTTGCTTACATTATTCATCTTATTTAAGCGCCTGATAGCAGAGCGATATTTAGACTGATTCTTAATACGGCTGCAAAAGTATAAAAAGAGCCACACAAAATGACCAAACAAACGTGAAAAAAACATAAGAAATAATCTAACAGTTTAACTGAGACTTTGGCAATACAAAAATTATGAAACTTACTGCCTATCGAACAATCATGCGTTGAGAAACACTGCCTTGATTGTTAAGAAACCGAACAATATAAACACCAGGAACAATTCCACTCAAAACAATACTCTTTTCAAATCCAACCACCAATCTTCCGGAAAGAAATTCATCATAAATCAAGGCTCCCCGTGCATCAAGAATCTGACATTGCACATCAGATATAGGTTCGTTTATCAAAAGTGTAAAGCTTCCTTCGTTGGGATTAGGAAATATACTGATGGCAGTTTTCAGGTCGCCGGGATGTTCCTCAATATCAATATTGCATGGGCTAAATTCAAAAAACACAACAACACTATCGGTGTTCACACATCCAGTAGTACCATGTGTTACCCTAACTGAGTGAACTTGGCTATCAATAATACTACCATTGGTCTGTGCAACAAAAGTTCGGTTCACATAACTGTCTTTCAACCAATAATACTCGGTGTTAGGAGGATCGCTATCAAATCCTGCATCAAGAATAACCGAATCGCGCACACAAGCTATGATGGTTCCATTTGATGATAAATTGATTACAGGTAGAGGATTGACAGAAATAATGGTATGGTTATTATATTCGTTCCCAAACTGATCAGTAACCGTAAGATCGTAACGTGTGGTTTGTGATGGATTGATCGTAAACGAGGGTTGATCAGAAGTAAATCCAGCCGGAGAAGAAGTCCATTCATAGGTATAAGGCGTTCCACCACCACCTGTGGCATTGGCTATGATGGTTGAGGGCTCACCAACGCAGACCTCACTTGGAGAAGCCGTAGGAAAAGCTGACAAACCAGCACCACTGGGGAAAATAGTGGTTTGCGATGGATCGCTGGTGCATCCATTGGCATCAGTAATTAATAAAGTAAAATTTGTAGGCTCGTACAAAGGCAATGTGGTAGGATTGGGGATATTATTCTGTTCAAGCCAATTGGCAGGTTCCCATTGAAATATATAATCGGGTGCACCTCCGAAAGCTGATCCATCCAACGTAGTTATGGTTCCTTCGTTAATAATTTGATCAGTACCGGCATCAGCCAAAGGTGTTTCATAAACAACCACGAATACACTATCAACCAGCTCAGAATAGCCATCCGTAACAGCGACTTTACACCACGTATTTTCAGTTGGGTAAACAGAGGGATTAGCAATTGTAGAATTAAGTCCGGGAGGGCTGGAACTCCAAACATACTGGTAAGTGCCTGATCCCCCACCAGTACTGGCTATTAGGTCTACTCGCGCGCCAGAGCAAACGGCCTCATCGGATGCTGCCACAGAAATTCCCAAAGGACCACCCATTACCATTACCCACATGGTATCTTGCCCCTGACAAGCGGACTCCTGATCGCTGACAAGCAAGGTAAATGCTGTATTGGTGGTCAGATTATCGGTAGTTGGGTTTTGCAAATTGGGATCATCAAGCAATTCAGCTGGCTCCCAATAGAAAGAATATTGACCTGATCCATTTATCGCATCACCCTGTAAAACAGCAGACTGACCATAAGCAATCGAAATATCTTCTCCGGCTATAGCTTCCGGAGTATCAAGATTGATAGTGAAAGGAAAATTGGTGGCTACTGCATAATTGTTACAAGCATCAGAAATGGAGCTAAATAAGTTAAGTGTCAGATTAAAATCACCACCTTGAAAAATAGCAGGTTCAATAGTTAAGGTATATTCTCTTTCGTTGAACCCACCTAAATCGCAGTTTTCACCAAAAACAGATGTTACTGTATATGGGCCACCAGGACCTTCAATAGTAAAATCACCCGCTTGCACAGAACTGCATTTCACATTTTCGTTAAAACGAACTAAAATTTCGCTGGTACCACAAGCCGTGATCAGATCGCCTCCAACATATTCAACAAAAGGTGGTAAATCGTCGAAGATTGTTGCAGTAGAAGCACTGAAATCAAGGGTGTAGCCACCAGGAGTTTGCGTCCAGTCGCTCACAACCAGTACATAGGTTTGGCCTTCCCATACTATAAGGTCACAATTCCATTTGGCTGTAGCTCCTCCACCATTGCAGTCAACCATCCCCCCATTGGGAGAACTGACTCCGGTAGTCCCCTGATAACCTGGACCTCCAGCAGCATTACAACTGACTAAAATCTCTCCTGTATTCGACCAGATATCTTCACAGGAATGGTTGGTTAAGTCGAAAACAGACCAATCATAATCATCCGTAGGAGTTTGAGGGGTAATTTCAAAACGCAAATATCCACTTTGCACTACTGTGAAAATATACCAACGGCTGTTTTTCTCACCATCCATACAATGTGAAGGACATGATTGTGTATTGGGAATTTCGTTGTAATTACCTATTCCACTTGCTGTTTGATCTTCCTCATATATCAGACCACATACTGGAATAGCCCCCAAGCAGTCTTGGGTGGTGGGAGTTTGTGCTTTTACAAAAGCAGTCACCATCATCAATATCATGACTACGGCGATGTATTTCAATTTAGAATTCATAAGCTACTTTAACGACCCTTCAAATAATTCATCACAAAACTAGACTTTTCTTTGAAAAAGACGAAATGAATGGACACTTCTTTACGTAAAAAAATCAATTATTTACCTTTGAACACAGGATGTCGCTTCTCAAGAAAACTATTCTTACCCTCCACAAAATCATGGCTATTGTATGCCTTGCGGCGAAGTTCAGAAATATGCTCGAAAACAGAAGGATTCATTGGGCGCGCCTTTCCCAACAGGTTTAATTGCTCCTTGATGACCGAAATGGCCAAAGGGGAATTAAGTGAAATGTCTTGGGCCATTTTCATAGTAAACGACTCAAGCTCATCAATATCGACCAAATGATTGATTATCCCCAGGTTATAGGCTCGGTTGGCATCAATGGGTTTGGCAGTAAAGAACATTTCTTTGGCAATATTCATTTCTACCATATTCAAAAAATGGACCAACCCTGCTGCGTTATAAGGTACGCCAATTTTTGCAGGAGTAATGGCAAACGAACATTGGTTCGATCCAATGAGGATATCGCAAGTAAAGGCAAGGTCGCAACCACCACCCCACACAGAACCTTCGATCATGGCAATCACTGGAGCTGGAAAATCTTCAATTTTTCGCATAAGCAGCTCAAGTGGATGTCCGTAAGGAAGCGGATCCTTGCCCGGCTCAGGCAACTCACTAATATCCAAACCTGCCGACCATACCTTGGCTCCGGGATTACTCTTTAATATTACCACACGTGCCTCCTCTTCGGCCAACTGATCAAAAACTTCAGTAAACTCACTTAATAATGCTAGACTCATGGAATTCCGTCGTTCGTCGTTATCGAAGGTAATAGTGCCTATTTGACCGATTAATTCTTTCTTGATCAATTTCATTGCTTTTTTTGATAAAATTAATCAATAATTCCAACCACACAACAGCATCTTATTGGTAAGAAAAAAAGTTTCTACTGACGACCATCAGCAAAAAAAATCCCACCTTTGTGATCAAAATAACTCTATTCCATTATTTGAAAAAACTGTCCATGATCAGAATATCATTATTAGCCTTTCTACTATCCCTATCATTTTTGTCTTCAGCACAAAAAACAAAACAAATTAATGGTTCGTTTGCGGGATTGGCTAACGAAAAAATGTATTTGATGCGTGTTTCCGGTGAAAACCGCAAACTGGTAGATACAACACAAACCGATGCCACCGGATCGTTTACCTTCACGTTAAATGAAGATTCGCCCATAGGCATGTACATTGCAATTCATGGCCCTGGACAAGCCGTGGAGTTGATATACAACCACGAAGATATTCAGTTTGTTACTACAGGATTTGAAGGGGATGATCAGGTTCAAATTATCAATTCGGTGGAAAACTTATTGTATTACGATTACCTTTTTTTGAAAGGAAACAACCTTTTCAAAATGGATTTATTGCGCCCTTTGCTGAATCAATATCCACAAAACGACCCCTTTTATGAGCAAATAGCAAACCAATACAAGGGACTTAAAAGTCAACTCGAAGAACGAATCAATACCCTGACAAAAGAAAACCCCAAAGCCTTGGCAACTCATTTCATACGGACAGATGCTCCCGTTATTGCTCCATTGGGATTGTCAGCGGAAGCTGAAAACAAATACCTTAAAACCCATTATTTTGATCAAGTAGATTTTAATGACACCATTTTGATTCAAAGTAGCACACTCACTTCTAAAGTTGTTCAATACATGTCGCTACATCAATTTAATGCCGACAGTCAAAACGCATTAGAAGATCAATTGCTGATGGCTGTTGATACTATATTAACTAAAGCGGCGGTAAACCAACAAACCTATGAATTCCTGGTTGATTTCTTAGTGAAAGGGTTTGAAGGCATTGGGTTTGAACGCGGACTGGAACATATAGCCAACAGCAATCAACTGGAACAATTCTGTGAAAACACCGAACGCAAAGCCAAATTGGCCAACAAAATGGAAATCATCCGAAAATTGGCACTTGGTCAAAGGGCTCCAGAATTTTCGGTAACTGATTTGAATGGCAATCTCGTGGTTCTCGATTCCATCAAGGCAACAACAACAGTTTTGATTTTCTGGGCCAGTTGGTGTCCCCATTGCGACGAAATTATGCCCATTATTAAGAGTTACTATGATATTACGACTAGAAACGAATTGGAAGTGGTGACTTTTTCGGTTGACGACTCAAAGGAGGAACTTATGAAGGCCATTGAAGAAGGTGGATATAACTGGATTAATGTGGGAGAACTGGAAGGTTGGGAAGGCCCAACCATCAATGAATATGGAATTGCAGCAACACCTACTGTTTTTATTTTGGGAGCCAATAAAACCATCCTGTCAAAACCATTGGGAAAAGAAAAGGTTCGTACAGACCTTAAAATATTACTGGACAAATAGTTGTACTGTGTAGTCTGCAGGGGAAGCAGACTAAAGCCAGCTTCAACAGATGCTTCTTAAGACAACCTTTTGATGCGAGAATGCCAAATCCACAGACTCTTTAAAATGACCTACTTTTCATTTGTAAGGTAACCATCACCCATGCCCAAGAGGAAAAGCTCGTTTTTTCATGGATATTTTGAATGGATTTTAACTGACTTCCCGGCAGCAAGAAAGAGTATCCCGATTGCAAATTAATCACCTCCCAAAAGTCCGCTTTTATCCAAAAGTCCCATTCAGAAGCAAGGAATAAGGCACTATTTTGTGATGTTACGTCCGATAAAGTTGCGGGGATTTTATTGAGATAAAACAAGTGACTTGCTCCATTGACCTGCACCTTTGTTGATATCGGGATTTCCAGGTTGGCATAGAAATCATTTAGGCCTCCTCCGTCAGTAGATTTCCGAAGATTACTGAAGTAATCCATTAACCCATAGTACTTATGACGTGCGCCATACAATAAATCAAACAAATGTGTTTTCTTTTCGGATACATCCTGTGCACCATCGCCGGAGAGCACAGAACAACCAGCCTTCACAGAAAAATGAGAGGCATTAAATTGTGCGGTAAAATTCAAATTATAAGCCGACACGTCCTTAACAATCCCTCCGAAAGCATCTTTTCCATACTGGTAATAAAAACTCGAAAACAGACTCCAACGGGAATTTTTAAAACTCAAATTAATTCCTGAGCTACCCTTTGTATAGAGAGCCAGATTGGTGTCTGAAGCATTTACGCTTGAAACGAGGGTCAGTAGCGAGACATTCCAATGTTGATCAATCGCCAGAAAACCATGGGCAAAAGCCAACGATTTGATTAAACCAGGATTATACGCTTCGAGATCAACACCATCGGAGGAGTTGTTGTACGAAAATCCACTTTGTATGTCCCAATCACCCGATAAAAACCTCATGCTCACCGCATCATAAAACAACCCATTCTGATTCCAATTTCGCCGGGCCAACAATCGCTCATCATCAAATGAAAATGCCTGACGCCCGACTTTCAATGTCCATTCAGAAAATAATTTATATGAAAACCAAGCCTCTGCCAAATCGATACTTGCCTGATCTCCAAAAGCTCCTGTGGATGAAAACTGCATTTCATCACCCCAAACACGAACATCCTGCAGGGCAATTTTTGCGTTAATTTTATCAGTTTGATAATTCAAACCCACACACGTTCGTTGAGTAACAATCCACAATGCTGATTGATCTATCGTATTCAACGATTTATATCCATGCCGGTATTCTGGTCGTGGCCGGATGGAAGCCTCAACAGAAAATTGTCCAAACACCACAACCGACTGAATTTCAAACAACAATAGCACAACAACTCCAACAAGGTATTTTTTATTTTTCATATACTCACATTACACCAGCCATTAAAACCAAAACATATTTCCTTTTAAAAACAAACATAACCTCCTGAATTTCAACATCAATAAAACTGCCCTCCCAGATAAGATTTGGTCACCTGATGTTGGGGATGATTAAATAATTCATCGGGGGTTCCTTGTTCAATCACTTCGCCTAAATACATAAACACCACATAATCTGCCATCCGTCGCGCTTGTCGCAGAATGTGGGTCACAAGGACAATGGTATATTGGTTTTTTAGCTCCAAAAATTTCTCTTCGATCATCTTGCTCGAAATTGGGTCGAGTGCTGAGGTTGGTTCATCAGCCAAAATAATTTCAGGATCAACTGCCAGTCCTCGTGCCAGGCACAATCGCTGTTGCTGACCAATGGACAAGACAGATGCAGGATCATTCAACCGGTCTTTAACCTCATCCCATAAATTGACCATTTTAAGATAATGCTCCACACGCTTGTCGAGAAAATTCCGGTTACGCCTTCCACTAATGCGCAGTCCAAAAGTTATGTTGTTATAAATAGACATCGGCAAAGGATAGGGACGTTGAGCGAGCAACCCCATTTTCTGACGGATATCCACTAAATCCTGACTTCCGTTAAGGATATTTTTACCATCAAGCAAAATTTCGCCAGTTCGTTGCACGCCAGGGATCAAATCGGTAAGCCGATTCAGACTTTTAAGCAAAGTGGTTTTTCCACATCCTGAGGGTCCCAAAATAACGGTAATCTTGTTCTTAGGGATGGTGAGCGAAACATTTTTCAAGATAGGTTGCCGATCGATGGAAAGGCTCAGGTTTCGGATGGAAATTTTTGTATTCATGTCTGTTTAAAGGATATTTAAAAAGAAATTAAAACCGATGATGGCCAATGAATCGCGAAAGCAGGCTGATGATCAACACCATTACAATAAGCACCGCTGCAGAAGCGTAGGCGCGATCCTGAACCGCTTCGATGGGAGATGAAAGCTGAAAAAAGATGGACAGAGGCAATGTGGCCGAAGGCTCCATCAATGATGTTGGGATTCGATCGGTATATCCGGTAGTAAACAAAACCGAAGCCGCATCGCCAATAGATCGGCCAAAACTCAACAAGATTGCTGTGATAATGCCCGGGAATGCTTTCCTTGAAAAAATCCGATAAGATATTTCTGATCGGGTCGCGCCCAGCGACAATGACGATTCCAACAGTCCGCGCGGAACAGATTTCATCGACTCATCCATGGCGCGAACCATAATGGGGACAACAAACAAACTCACGGTAATTATCCCTGCCAGCAAGGAAGCTCGTACTCCCAACATCACCATCAACATAAAACCAAAGGCACCATAAACGATGGACGGAACACCCCATAGGACATCGAAAATAAAACGAATGACATTCACCGTTTTATGATGGCTAACCAAATAGACATTCATGTACAATGCAATGGGCCATCCCAGTATAAAAGCAAGTCCGGTGGCACCCAAGGCAAGATAAACCGAACCAATGATGGCATTAACAATGCCCCCCTCTTCACCAAAATAATATCCACCCGTAGGAACTGTGGTAAGCATTTTCCAGTTTAGCGATGGAATACCTTTATACAAGACACTCCCCACAATCAGCAATAGCACACCAACAATAAAAACAGTGGAAAAGAACATCAAAACCCTAAAAAAGGATTCTTCTCTTTTGGTATTATATTTCATCATACTGTTTCAGTTTTCATAATTAACCATCTGGAAAGCACATTAAAAAGCAAAACCACCACCAGCAAGATAAGGGCTGCCAGCATCAGTGCCGAATCGTACATGGGAATACTAAGCATTTCGCCGTAGTTATTGGCAATAAGTGCCGGCAAAGGATAACCTGGCTGTAAGGTTCCGGTAGGAATGCGGGTAACATTACCCACCACCATAAGCACAGCAATGGTTTCGCCAAAAGCCCGCGACATACCCAACCCAAAGGAAGACACAATACCAGGCAAAGCCTTTTTTACCACGACCCGTTTAATGGTTTGCCATTTGGATGCGCCCAACGAAAAAGCAGCTTCCTGCAATTCATCAGGAACATCATGCATAACGTCAATCAACATGTTCAACATGAAGGGAATGATCATAATGGCCAGCACAATTGCACCTGCAAGTATAGAATAACCCGTTATGCTTTTCCCAAACAATGGACCTACACATTGCGAAATAAAAGGAACCACCACCAATATGCCCCACACACCAAAAATAACCGAGGGAATACCAGCCAAAATATCAATAACAGGATGCATTAAGTGCAATACCCATCGGCGTGCATATTGAGTAAGATGAATTGAAGTCAGTATACAAACCGGAGCCGAGAACAGCAAGGCCAAGATGGTAACCCACAACGAGCTTACAATGAAGGGCAGAAAACCAAAATGTCCTGACATCGGACTCCAGTCTGGTGAAAAAAGCAACTCCAACAAGCTGTGGCTCTTGAGCAACAACATCGACTTCATAATAAGTCCGGCTACCAACACCAGTGGGATGAACAACATGGTAAACAAGGCAAGCGTCATCCACGACTGATGGAAACGGTTACGCCACTTACGGTATCTGGTTATTTTATTGCGCATCACCAACAATCAAAAGCTGTTGAACTTTTAACTCTTTCTCAGACAGATTTACATAACCAGACTGATTTACAAACTGTTGCCCTTTGGTAAGCACCCAATTCAAAAACAACAACACCAACTCATTATCAGGTTTTCCCTTCGCAATAAAATAAAGTTCACGCGCCGGTGGAGCAGGATATACCCCTTCAAGAATGGCACTCATCAGCGAGTCAAGCGATTGATAGACATTCTCTTCAGGATCTAATCGCCCATTGCCATTAAAATCGATGGGAAGGATCTCAATTCCATCATATTTTTGACGTGTTCGCACATGGTAAGCATAAGCTACATTGTTGTAGCCCAAACTCATTCCATCCTTTTTTACAGCATCCGCCATTCCCGGATCACCAAAAACACCAACTCCCTGAAGTGACTCTTGATTGGTCCCCAAAAAGGAAGCCCATACCTGTGCAGCTCCACAGGCATCTGAACGCGTATAAATATGAATGGACGTATTGGCGCTTATTCCTGAATGAATATCAGCCCAATACCAAGTTTTATCTTGAGTAAACAGCGCCTGCAGTTGTGCCTTAGTAACCCCTTGCTCGTAAAGCATTTCACAAAAAGGATTCGCCTCATTGATGGTGGCAACCACAGCATCCTTAGCCACTGCGATGTACCAAGCACCATTTTGTTTTTCCTCAGGAGTAACTTCACGTGAGAACATTCCCAAATCAACCATGTCGGCCAATACATCTACCATACCTTTACCAGCTCCACCGGCGCTCACATCTACCCGGATATCTGGATAATCCTTTCTGAATTCCTCCACCCATTTTACTGTAAGCGGATATAAAGCAAAAGCTCCGGAAATGGAAAAACTTCCTTGCGGATGATCGGTATTTTTAGTTTGGTTTCTTTCACAGGAAAACATAAAAAAAACACTCACTAATGATAAAAAACACAACCCCAACCACCAACTATTTAAACCAACCTTTTTCATCTTTTATTTTTTCATCAAAATTACCGCGGTTACCTTTGCCACTCAAGAGATGAAACACCTGTTCAAGGTGAGCATAAGTACCTGAATTACTATGGGTATTTCCACCTATTTCCTAACCAAACACAAATACTAATATTTGTTTTACAGATACTTACAAAAGTAATTTCTCATAATTTTTTAATAGTTCTAATAATATCCAGCCCCATTCCATATAACCAACAACTACTTTGCTTAACTTTGTACCTAAACTCGTACCAACGAGTTAACCGCAGATGTTTTCAAATAAATAATCCTTATACCCAACAGGTTATGCTCACACCACTGGCGCTGATATTGTCCATTGTACTTCAGCTCATTTCTGTAGCCTTGGTATTAAGTTTAATCAAGGGTTCAAAATACAAATCAAGCTGGATATTGTTGTCCATTGGGTTATCGATGATGGCCATTCGTAGGTTGTACGAATTGATTATTTTTTATGAAATCCCTGCCGGAGAGGCAGCTTTACAAACCAACAATTGGTTAGGAGTGGTTGTTTCCATACTGATTGTAATTGGGGTTTTTTATGTGCGCAAAATATTTGGTTATATGGCTATGATGCAACAATTGAGGCAAGAATCAGAGAAAAAAGTGCTATCGGCCGTTATCAATACTGAGGAAAAGGAGCGTAAACGCATGGCCAATGAACTTCACGACGGAATTGGCCCCTTGTTATCGACCATAAAAATGTCGCTTTTTGCATTGGCACCTAAAACCACCGAACCGCAAGAAAAATTGATTTACCAAAACACGCTCGAATCGGTTGACGAAGCCATCAAGAGTTTGCGTGAAATTTCCAATAACCTGAGTCCTTCGGTACTTGAAGATTTCGGTTTGCCAACCGCCATTAAAACATTCATCAATAAAACAAAAACCGCCACTGACCTGAAAATTGAGTTTGCAAGCAATCTCAATCAGGAAACATCTATCGATAAGGAAACCTCCCTGATTTTATACCGGGCGATTTGCGAATTGATGCACAATACCTTAAAGCATGCCATGGCCAATAAAATCATGATCAGTTTATACGAAGAGAGTTCCGTTTTTCGGTTGCTTTATCAGGATGATGGCATTGGTTTTAACTACGATAGCCCTATGAAACAAGAACCTTTAGGAATGGGATTAAACACCATTCAAAGTAGGGTAAACTCAGTTGATGGGCATTTTTCACTCACCAGTCGACCCGGCGAAGGCATATTGGTTACCATTGACATAAACAACCGCAACCATGGAAACATATAAAACCATCTTAATTGTAGACGACCACACCCTATTTCGTAACGGACTTAAGTTATTATTACAACATTACCTGTCAAACTGCGAAATTATCGAATCGAAAAATGGTCGTGAAGCGGTTCTTCGCTGTTCACAATCTGTTCCTGACGTTATTCTCATGGACATCAACATGCCCGAAATGAATGGCATCGAGGCCACTAAAAAAATTATCCAATTAAAACCCAATGCCTGTATAATTGCACTTACGATGCATGGCGACGAGAGTTATTATTATCAAATGATCGATGCCGGTGTAAAAGGTTTTTTGGTTAAAAACTCCAATCCCGACGAAGTAATTACGGCCATCAAACAAGTCTGCCAGGGCAAACATTATTTTTCACAAGAAGTAATGTATTCCATGATTAAAAACCTAAACAAAACGGAGCCCAGCACCCCAGAGATCATGCTCACATCAAGAGAAAAAGAGGTATTAATCATGATTTGTGAAGGATTATCCAACCAAGAAATCGGAGACAAATTGTTCATCAGCAAACGTACCGTTGACAATCACAGAGCAAGTCTTCTCGAAAAAACAGAATCAAAAAACACGGCTCAGTTAGTTATATTTGCAATAAAATCAGGTTTTTATCAAGTTTAGCCATAGTTTAACAGACTTTATTTTTTCTTTTTCTTTGACTTAACAGCTCGTTTATTGAAATCCAATGCCAGCTCAATCCAATAATCGAAATCAGAAGCCCGTTGCATCCCCGATTCATCTACCAATATATAACCTTTCATCGGACGATTGGTAAAATCCATTGTACGGCAACCCGTTTTTTCCACAACCAACTCATGAAGATCAGGATCAATACGACACATCATTTCATCCTTGATGATGCCAATACACATTTTATCATCAACCATAAAAACAAGCCCGCCCATCATCTCTTTTTCCTCAATTACGGGCACATACATCAGACGCTCTCTGATTCTATCAGCAAGTTTTTCGTCGTAAGCCATTTTTTAAGTTTTTATTGAATAAAGATGCAGAAACAACCCATTCATCCTGAGATAAAAAAGCCCGCTCTATTTTGTTGAAACCAGCACGTCTACCACATGAGCAGTATGGAGTTCAATGCTGTTTTTTTTGATATAGCTATCGAGATGCAGCAAAATACCGGGCTCATTGCTCACCAAATAATCAGCTCCCACATCCAAGGCGCTATCAACTATTTGCTTGCACAAAGCCACGGCGATGGATTCAAACCGGTTGGCAAACATCCCGCCAAAGCCACTACAATCCTCTATATTCTTCATATCTACCAGTGTGAGCCCCTCCACATTTTTCAAAAGCTGCAACGGTTCATCCCGCTGACCATAGGCCCTGACAGCCATACAGCTATTTACAAAAGCCACCCGTTGATGAAAAACAGCTCCAAAACTGGTTTTTTTAATGACATTCACCAAGAAATCAGTAATCTCAAACACATTTCGTTGAAGTTGGCGGTATTCGTTATGAAAGGCACCATTGTAAAAAAGTTCATCAAACTGTGATTTGATGTATCCCAGACATGATGGTGAAGCACTCACTACCAAACGGTTATTATTAAATTCCGTAATCAGTTTTTCACCCAAACGTTTGGCCTCATCCCAAAAGCCTTCATTAAAGGCCATCTGACCACAACAAGTTTGATCCTCATGATAATGCACCTTCACTCCTGCTTTTTGCAGTAAATCAACCATATTTAACCCTATTTGAGGATAAATCTGATCGATAATACAAGATATATGCAGGTCAACTTCCATATTGTTCATGCAACGAAATTAGTCATTTTTTAATTCAGTAATATCAGCCACGCCTAGGCTTAACAGTTCATCCCAGAATGTGGGATAAGATTTTTCAACAACTCCAGAATCCACGATCCTAATGTTAGGATACTTCATCAATAATGGAGCAAAACTCATTGCCATCCGATGATCGTGGTAGGTATCGAAAGTTAAATCATTGTCAATCGCTTCCTTGATAAACGTGAGGTCGCAACGATCGTCTTCACACGTGAGTATAGCTCCAATTTTCAATAATTCTATGGTCAGACTCTTCAACCGATCTGACTCTTTGTATTTAAGGTTTTTAATTCCTGTAAACGTTCCTTTGACTTTGAGGGCTGCACAAGTAGTAATTATGGACAATGCCAAATCAGAACACCCCGTAAAATCACAGGTAAAATGAGAAACGACTTCTCCGGAAGACAACAACCGAATGGCACCTTCCTCAAAAACGGTATGTACACCTAACATTTCGTATATGTCGGCCAAAACCTTATCACCTTGGATACTGTTACGGGCCAACCCCGGAATCATTAAATCTGATTGATTTGACAAAGCTGCCAATTCATACCAATAAGCTGCAGAGGTCCAATCGGCTTCCACCTCATAATCAATGGTATTGTAGGGTTGAGGTGAAACAATCACGCAGTCATCGTGCAAAATAACCTGAGCGCCAAACGCCTTCATCATCTCCACCGTCATGTTGATATAGGGCTTCGATACCAGATCACCAACAAAATTCATCCTTAGCCCATCTTCAAGATAAGGACCAATGATTAAAATAGCAGACACATATTGACTACTCATTGAAGTCTCGATAGAGATTTCACCACCATGAATCTCGTTTCCAATAATTCGAATGGGTAAAAACCCATCTTTGTCCGCATAAGTTATTCGAGCACCCAACTTGGTCAAGGCATTCACCAAAACACCAATGGGGCGTTCTTTCATTCGCTCAGTCCCGGTAACCAACCATTCGCCTTCATGCGAAACCAAATAGGCGGTCAAAAAGCGTGCTACCGTTCCTGCGTTCTTAACATCAAAAATTGTTGGAATCCCACTTGAACCACACGTACGAATAAAGCTAAGGTGTTTCTTTAATAAAACCGTATCGTCAGCCTGTGACAATTGTTGCACTTCAGCAGTAGGTCCGGCAAGCTCGGCCATAATCAAAGCCCGATTACTAATACTCTTTGAGCCTGGAAGCTGAATGGTTCCTTTGGCAATTTTCGTTTTTTGGATGAGCGCTACTGTATTCAAGTTATAATATAATTAGTTACACTTTTCGCTTTTTAGGTAATACTTCAGACTGTCTTCTATCAATTGAGCCTCAACTTCAATATCATGGGTAGCCTTTCCCAGCTTCCTTAACAACGAAAACATCATTTTATTACCTCGTACTTTTTTATCCTGATGCATCAATTCAATAAGCAGGGGTATTTTACTATCATCAAAACTCAGTCGTTCGAAATTTTTGTCGATCATAGTAACAATTTCATCCAACTGGGTACAGTCAAACTCAAACATCTTCGAGGAAATCCAAGCTTCACATATCATGCCGGCAGCAATTGCTTTTCCATGGGTGGTAGCATCATGAGTTTTTAAAAAGAAAGACTCCAACGCATGACCCACAGTATGTCCAAAATTAAGGTTTTTACGAACACCACGTTCTGATGCATCAAAACGAACAATGTCGATTTTATCACGTGCAGCTTTGATAATCACCCTATTCCAATCCTCCACCTCTGTAAAATGGCGACCTTCAAGTTTAGTCCACAAATCTTTATCCATAATCAGGGCATATTTAAGCACTTCTGCAAAGCCCGATTGCCATTGCAAATGTTCCAGTGTTTTCAAAAATACCGGCTCAATGATCACCCCAACGGGGTCAACAAATAAACCTACCTGATTTTTAAAATCATGAAAATCAACACCTGTTTTTCCTCCAATAGCGGCATCCACCATGCCCAATAAGGTAGTAGGTACGTTTACAAACCGCATTCCCCGTTTAAAAGTAGCTGCGGCAAAACCTCCTGAGTCAGTAATGACTCCACCACCCAAATTTAACAATAAAGTATCCCGGCTGGCATTCAAACGAGTAAGCTCATTCCAAATGTAAGACGACTGACTGATATTCTTGTTTTTTTCCCCACTGGAAACTCTAATAAGATCACATTCGCGCATTGATGGGACCAACTCGAAAAAAACGGAAAGACAATACGTCTCAACGTTTTCGTCTACCAAAATTATAATCCTATGATAATCATTAAGTCTATTAATGGTTTTCTCAAGCGACCCATCTCCAATGGCGTACCAAACAGTATCGGTATCAAGTATAAAAGGTACATTCATAAGTGCGACAAATATAGCACATTTATAAAATCATCCATCAATGGTTTACATCATTGAGTCTAACCGAATGATCTAATAACAGAAACATAAAGGTGCAACGCTTTTTACAGAGAATTGTCTAGTAAAAAGTATATTTGCTCAATAAAACCATTTCTCATGAAAAAACTCCTTTCCCTCTTTGTTTTTATCATTTTCACTCCCTTGTTGTTTGCCGGTCAACTGACCTATTCCTATCACTTTTCGGCTCCTACCATTTCGGTGAAAGGTAATTTCACCACTATTAGTTTTGAAAACACCATGCAGAGTGCCATCTCGGGCGATCCTTCCCTACCCTATTTGGCGATAAAATTATTGCTTCCTCCTGGAGAGGTAGTTACGGGAATGGAAATTATTCGTGAAAACGAGCAAATGATTGAAGGCAATTTTACACTTGAACCCTATCAGCCATCTCGCCCACTTTCTGAAATCAAAGCTGCCGAATTTAGCTACAATCCATCTACCTACCAATCATCAGAAGCCTATCCCAAGGAAGCAGGACGAACACCCGGCACTCATTTTATGAATGGATTTGGATTTGCATTGGGTGCCTTTACTCCGGTAAATCTGATTCCGGCAACAGGTCAGCTGAGCTATTTTGAGCAAGTAACCATCATATTGCACACTGCTCCTGAACAAAAAGCACAACAAGCTTCGGCAATGTTACCTACTACGGAAAATTTTAGCATCCGTGCTCGGAAATTCGCTGACAATCCGGAGGCCATTTCACAATATCAACTCCCAAAAACAAGAACCACAGATCAATACAAATTACTTATACTAACCACGGATCAATTTGCAGATGGATTTACTGAACTTACCGATATGTACCTCCAGAGAGGTATCCGTTCGGAAATTACCACAAAAGAAACCATTATTGCCAATGGAACTGGCAATGACGTACCTCAAAAAATAAGAAATTACATCATCGAAGAATACCAAAATCATGGCGTTGAATTTATCCTCCTTGGCGGAGATGTAGAACTGATTCCCTATCGCGGATTTTTCTGTCATGTTCAATCGGGCGGCGGTTATGAAGATGATAATATTCCCGCCGACTTGTACTATTCGGCACTAGACGGTACCTGGGACGACAACGGAAATTACCAATATGGTGAACCTGACGAAGACGATCTACTTCCCGAAGTTGCCGTTGCCCGATTCCCTTTTAGCTCATCCGAAGAGTTGGAAAACATGATACACAAAAGTCATTATTATCAGGATTTTCCTGTAACCGGTGAATTAACCAATGCCCTATTGGCTGGTGAAAACCTCTACAATGATCCCGAAACCTGGGGAAGCGACTACCTTGAATTACTGATCGGGGAGCGCAGCGATAACGGTTATACTACCAATGGAATTCCAACAGACTACAATTTTGAACGGTTATACGAAGAAAATCAGGCCTGGACAAAATATGATTTGATGAATGCCATCAATTCAGGCAAACAAATGGTTCACCATGTTGGACATGCCTCACCGACCTATGTGGCCTATATGAGCAACAGCGACATCACCAATGCCAATTTTTCTGGCGCCAATGGTATTGATCACAACTATACACTGCTCCAAACACACGGATGCGATTGCGGTAGCTTCGATTATAATGATTGTATTCTGGAAAAAATGGTTACCATTGATAATTTTGCTGTAGCCATCATGGGAAATTCGCGTTTTGGTTGGTTCAATGAGGGCCAAACAGAAGGTCCCGCAGCTCACCTGCACCGCGAAATGATGGATGCCCTTTACAACGAAGAAATTCGCTTTCTTGGCAATGCTTTTTTAGAAAGCAAGATTCAGACCGCCCCCTGGGTTGAGGCCAGCGGACAATGGGAAGAAGGTGCCCTCAGATGGAATTTCTACGACTTGAATACGCTGGGAGACCCAGCGTTGAGTGTATGGACAAACGAACCCATTGCCATAGATGTTGCTTACGAAAATGAAATCATTATTGGATCCTCCTCCACAGAAGTGACCGTGCTTTCTGATGGAAATCCGATGCAAGATTTTGTTTGCTCAGTAATAAAGGATGGAATCCTTTGCGGAATGGCCGAAACCAATGCCAATGGCGTGGCAACTATCACTTTTGACGAAGAAATAACCCAACCCGGAGCGGCCACCCTGATTGTCGTGGGACGCAATTGTTTACCTACCGAATACCCTATTGAATTCATTCCGGGAAATGGAGCTTATGTGGTTTTCTCCGATTTTCAAATTAATGATGAACTGGGCAACAACAATCAATTAGCCGATTACAACGAAACTGTTATGCTTACGATAACCATCGGCAATGTTGGACTTGATATGACTGAAGACCTGACCGCCACGCTTTCTGCTGCTGATCCTTATGTCACCATAACCGACAACTCCGCAAATTTTGGCAATGTCCCTTCTGGCCAACAAGCTACCGTTGAAGATGCTTTTACCCTTGAAATTCACGATAACATTCCTGACCAACACATGATCAATCTCACACTAAGCTGTCAAACATCAACAGATGCATGGGAATCGATGTTCGGCATAACGGCACAAGCTCCGGAACTGGAAATTGGTGATGTAAATATTGCAGACATGACGGGCGGAAATAACAGCGGTTCTCTCGATCCGGGAGAAACCGACACCTTGTACATTGATGCCTCCAACTTCGGTCATAGCGATTGTTGGAATACTGAAATGGAATTAAACACAACAAGTCCCTATGTAACCATTAACAACGATATCCCTGCAATAAACGAACTGTTGGCAGGCGATACCAGGGTTGTTGGGTTTGAAGTTCAAATCCAACCCGACACTCCCATTGGTACTGTTGTAGAATTCGTTTGCTCGATGCAAAGTGGTTTATACCAAACAGAAACCACGTATTACATGCCCATTGGTTTGGTGATGGAAGACTTTGAAACCGGAGACTTCTCCCGCTTCGAATGGCAAAACGGCGGTCAATTAGCTTGGACGGTTGATTCTTCCAATTCCTTTGCCGGAGCTTTCAGTGCCAAATCCGGCGCCATTAGCGACCTGAACAAATCGGAACTCATCATTGAATTAGAAGTGATTACCTCCGACGACATCAGTTTCTGGCGCAAAGTTTCTTCGGAAACTGACTACGACTTTTTACGCTTCTATGTAGATGGTTCACTCATCAGAGAATGGTCGGGGGAGCTGGATTGGGAGGAGATTTCATTTACCCTCAATTCTGGAGCTCACACCCTTAAATGGATTTACGAAAAGGACATCAACACCATTGGAGGCTTGGATGCCGCTTGGCTCGACAACATTATTTTCCCCCCAACAGCTACCATCCTTAACACCAACCCAATATTTTCTGATTTAACGATTAGAGTTTATCCTAATCCAGCCAATGAGGATATTTATATAGCATCAGAAGGTGCAGACATCACAGATGTTAAAGTATCGACTTTAATGGGAAACACCATCAATGGTCTCAACCTCAGCCAACTAAACACAAACACTTATCGTGTAGATATTTCTTCACTCAAACCCGGGCTTTATCTCATGGAACTGACTTCGGAACAAAAAACGGTTGTAAAGAAAATAATGGTTCAATAAGTACATTCACAAACCTTCGCTCATGAATAAAAACCGACCGAAACTTTCCAAGCTACTGACCAGCATGGGGTTTCTAATCCTGTTAGCCATGGTGATTGGTGTGACAGCAGGTATCTTTATGGGAAAAGATGCCGCCATATTTGCACCATTGGGTACCCTTTTCATCCAACTCATCAAAATGCTGGTGGTACCTTTGGTCGCTTTATCTATTATTAGTGGTGCAGCTTCGTTGGGAGCCACCCGTTCGGCAGGTAAAATCGGAGCTTCTACCCTGGCCTATATTTTCTTGACCACCTTGTTTAGTGTAACAATTTCCATTGCATTGGGATTGATTTTCAAACCGGGTCAAGGAGTAGATATTCACGCAGCAGCCTCCATGATGGGAAACACCAACACTTTGGAACAAGCTTCTGCTCCCGGATTCTGGGAAACCATTATTGGAATTGTACCCGACAACATTTTCGCCGCACTAACCAGTGGCAACATTTTGCAAATCATCTTTTTCGGACTCTTTCTGGGAATTGGAATTAGTACAATGCCCGCCACAAAAAAAGATCCCATTATCAATGGCATCAATAACATATTGGATGCTATGATTTGGATGATTAAAGTAGTGATGTACACCGCACCTATTGGTGTTTTCGGTTTGATGGCTGACTCCGTTGGGTCATTTGGTTTCGACCTCATATTAAGCGTCCTGAATTTGGTTTGGGTTTTCGTCATAGGAATACTCTTGATCGGACTCATCTTCTATCCCATAACCATCAGACTATTCAGTCAATTGAAATTGAGCACCTTTTTCAAGGCCATGACCAAGCCTCAGATCGTAGCTTTTTCTACGGCATCGTCATTAGCCACCCTGCCTTTGAATATGGAAACCTGCGAAAACGAATTGGGAGTAACCAAAGAAACAACCGCTTTTGTTTTGCCTCTGGGAGCTACCATCAATATGGCCGGCAATGCTATGTACTATGCCTTGGTAGCTTTATTCTTCTCACAAGTTTATGGTGTCGACTTATCGGCAGCACAATATACAGCAATCATCCTTACGTCAACAGTGGGAGCTGTAGGACAAGCCGGGGTTCCTGGACCAACTTTGTTGGTAGTGGCCGTTTTAGTTGCCGCAGACATACCTATCGAAGGACTACCTATCCTATATGCACTCGATCGGGTTTTTGATATGATTAGAACCACTCTTAACATCACAGGAGATGCCTGTTGTGCTGTAATTGTTGATCGATTTAATCAGATTAAACCTCATTAGCAAAGGCGGATTCGTTGTTCAGGTTAGCAATTCGTACATTCTATTAATTTTGTCAAACATTAAGGGTGCTAGATTCATGAGCAATACGGCTTATCTTTTCAGAAAAACCAAGGTATTCATTTTGGCAATAATTACATGTATAGGCATGCCGTGTGAGGCATATTCGCAGTTCAACATTCAAAATATCATTCAGCGTATCGACACCATTCAGGATCAGCAAAAAAAAGCTTCTTCTCTTTTATATATTGCTGAATACTTTATGCAAGAGCAACCTGACACCACCATTTATTATGCAGAAAAAGCCTTAGAAATTTCCAACAACCTCAATGACAGCAGTCTGATATGCGATTCCTATAAATACCTCAGTGTGGCTTATGGTGGTAAAATGGACTGTGAGAAAAGTGAAGATTTCTTTTTTGGGGGAATACCCTATGCCAGAAACGCCAAGGATAGCGCAAGTTTTTTATCTGATATGGGGGCGATTTACACGCAATGTGGCAACTTGCAAAAGGCGGAAAGATGTTACCATGATGCCCGCCGGATTTTTACACGTATCAAGGACAAAAATAACCTGGCCATACTTCTAACCAACATTGGAGTGATGCATGCACGCAATGCGCGGTATTTCCAGGCATCAACCTCATACCTCGAAGCGCTGACCATTTGCGAAGAAGTTGGTGATGAAGAAAGTATTGGAGTTATTTATCAGAATATGGGAGAAGTTATGGCCATGCAAAACCAATATGATAAAGCAGTAGGCTATCTAAATTCATCTCTGGTTATTTTCGAACAGTTTAATCGTCAACCATCCATCGCGGGTGTTTACCTTAATCTGGGCCAGATTTATATCGAGCAAAAACAATGGGATGTTGCCAAACATTACCTCAACAAATCCTACGTCATTGACACATCGCTTCACCTAACCAATTACGAGTCGATTGCATTACAATTACTTGGAGTTACTTATCTGAAAGTAAATAAACTTGAAAGTGCCAGAAAATTGGTCGAGGAAGCCCTCAGAATGCAAACCGAAAACGGGTACACCACTATTCTAGGGGAGACCTCATCGTTATTGGCTCAAATCTATTTTGCTCAAGGACATCCCGACAAGGCCCTACCTTTGCTAAAAAAAGCAGAATCGCTAGCCATCGAAATGAGTGATGATAAATTATTGGCCAACATTCTATTACTTAAATCAACCATATTTGCCGCTCAAGCAAACTTTGACATCGCCTATCGTAACCTGACACAATCCATCAAAATTAGCGACAGCATTTTTAATGTGGAAAAATCAAAGAGCATCATGAACCTGGAATTGGCCTACCAGACTGAAAAAAAGGAAAAACAGATTCATGAGCTAAAATTCAACGACTCACTCCGTCAAGAGCAACTAAAAAAACGAACCGTCCAGGTATATTTACTCATCGTGAGTACGATACTTATTCTGGCCATGGCTATTGCCCTGTTCTTATACTGGCGTAGAAAACAACGGGAGGACATTCAAGAGCGTGAGCAACGCTTTTTACAGGGTCGATTTGAAGCAGAAGAAAAAGCCAAAGATGAAATTGCACGAGAACTTCATGATGATATTGGCAGTCAACTGATTGGACTTACCCTTCAACTCCAGACTTCTCAAAAATTGGATGAAGCGGAATTGATACTTTTGCAAAATGTTTACCGCGATGTACGGAGGCTTTCTCACAGTCTGGATGAGCCGCTCTTTTCAGAAACTACCTTACAAGAAAAGATCCGCAATTACCTGTCTGAACTAAAAGATCATGTGGAGTTCAAAAGTCAATTTATAGACGATCTCGCACTTGATTGGAACACCATTCCTCAAAATTTGGAGCTACAACGGAATATTTACAGAATTGTTCAGGAACTGGTCACCAATACCATCAAACACGCCAAAGCCACCGAAATTGATCTCCAATTGATGATGAAAGAAAACAATCTGGTGTTGATTTATGAAGATAACGGCATCGGGTTTGACAGCCCCGAAAAGCAAAATAACCTCATTTACAATACAATCCGGAAAAGAGTGGACATGTTTGGTGGAAAACTGGAAATCAATACCCACACAGGCAATGGAGTTTTTGTTATGATTTCAATTCCCTTGATCCGCTCAAAATAACCCGTACTATTTTGTACCTTGCGCCCTGTTATTAGTTACTGGAAGCATGAATTCACCCCTGCATATTTTATTGTGTGATGACCACGATCTGATCATCAGTGGTCTGAAGGAAGTTTTAAAAACTATTCCCCAGATAAACAGGGTCGATTCAGTAAACAATGGAAAACAAGCATACGACCAACTGAAACAAACACATTATCATCTTGTTATTTCTGATGTATCGATGCCTGAAATGGATGGCATCGCTTTGAGCGCCAAAGTAAAAAAAGATTTTCCCGACACCAAAATCATAATGCTCACTCAGTTTTCAGATATCCAGGTAATCAAGCAGCTGCTAAAAAACGAAGTAGATGGGATTTTACTAAAAGGGGGCAAAACCAACGAAATAAGTGAAGCCATTGTTCAGATTTTACAGGGAAACAAGTACTACAGCAGTACCATCATGCATGTCATGGCCGATTGCTTTTCAAATTCTGGTCATACACCTGAGATGATTATCAAACTTTCCAAACGTGAACAACAGGTTCTTGGGCTAATTGCTGAAGAATTCACCAACAAAGAAATCTCAGAAAAATTATTTATCAGCGTTCCCACAGTTGAAACTTACCGATCCAACCTTTTCCGGAAATTTGAAGTAAAAAATTCTGTGGGACTCATCCGCAAAGCCATGCAATTGGGTTTTATTTCATAAACAGTCCCCAATCAACCTTACCAATCCCCAGTATTTTCAGTCCAATGAGGAAAAACCTCATGGTATACCATGAATTTTCACTTTCATTGTTTACACCATTTTTAATAACAAAAGGTACTCGTACTTTCGTCGTCATAAATTCTGAAACAGAATCAACCAACTTAAAATCAGTTAACATGAAGAAAAATGTACTCAGTAAATTTGCTCTTTTCGCAGCAATTCTGATGTTTACTTCTGCCCAATTGTTTGCTCAAAATATGCAAGTAATTGGAACAGGAACCATTGAAACAGCTTACCCTCCCAACAATCAGGTATTTGAATACGGGTGGTCAACCATGCTCTATACCAGTGCAGAAATGGGTGATGCCAAATCCATCACCAAAATTGCCTTTGATCAAACCACTGATTATAGCGGATATTGGGATTATGCTGTTTTGGAAAACCAAAAAATCTACATTAAGCAAGCCGCCATTGGTAATTTTGGCACACTTGCATATGAAGATCCTGACGATCCGAATTCAGGATACACTTTGGTTTTTGACGGAACCATTCAATTCAACCTAGGCTGGACCGAGATAGTACTACCCAGCACTTTTGAATATGACGGAACAAGTTCATTAATCGTGCATTGGGAAAATCATCGCGGGACCACCGCTCCTATTGTCAACGTAAAATTTAATGCATCAACTGTTTCAGGTGATGTATTTAAAGCAGTAGGTGCAGATGGGTCATTTCCCACCTCTTTCGGGACCTATATCACCGATCGCCCCAATATCGCCATCTTTTTCAATGGAACAGGACCAGCTACTCCTGTAAACCCTACTCCCGCCAATAACACATTCAAAGCCCTGGTCGACACAGAGGTAGAATTTCTTATTGGCAATAACACAACCAGTTATGACGTGTATTTTGGAAACACCAACCCTCCTACTGAGCTTATCTTAACAGATGTACCGGTAAGCTCACCGGGGTCTTACAGTTGCAACCCATCCGTATTATTAGGCGGTTTGCTCGATAGCTATTCTCCATATTATTGGCAAGTTGTAGCCAAAGATGGTGGGGCTACTGCTCCTTCTGAAATATGGAATTTTACCACACAGGGCGTTATAGAGGATTTTCCTTACGCTACCTCTTTCGAAGATCAACCAATCCGCGGCATCTACGCCGATACTGTTGACTGGAGTTGGCCTTTATCAGGAGCTGCCAACTGGAGAATGATGGATTACAACATGCATACAGGAGATTGGGCCGTAGGCTGTAATGTTTGGGGCGAATACATCGACAACTACTCACTGGTTACTCCTCGCATATACCTTCCAGAAAACCAACGCGTAAGTTTTTGGTGGATGATGAATGGAGGCGATTACTCCGAACTAAATATGTATTTCGAAATCACAACTAATGGTGGACAAACCTGGGAATTATTGCAAGAGTTTTTACCTGAAACCACCATGACGGAGTATGAGCAATCAATCATCAATCTCAATGGTTATGAAGGAAACAATGTTTATTTCAGATGGCGTTATGAAACACTAAACACCTGGGTTCCAGATTATTTTTTCCTAGATGATCTATCCATCGAAGTTGCCCCAACCGGCGCTGTGATACAAATGGAAAATCCCTATGTTGAATTTCCTCCACTTGCCATTGGTGGTGAAACCTACATGCCTTTGGAAGTTACCAATATTGGCACACTTGATTTGGTTATTACCGGATCAACCATGACTGCCCCATATAGTTTTGATTTGCCTGATCCCATCGCTCCCGGCGAAAGTGCTATTATCAACGTTGTAATGACAGCAAGCACAGTTGGAGATTTTAACCAAAATTTCGCATTTACCGGAGACTTTGAAGGTGATGGAACTGTAGACATTACCGGTTCTGCTTATCAGTTTGTGTACAACTTTTTTGAAAATGCCGACCTTTCCAACGAACTCCCCGAAAATTGGAGTGTTATACGCACCCTGGACCCTTACGACATTTACACTGATGTTACTATTGTTACTACAGCCTACGACGCATACTCCGCACCCAATGCTTTCCGTATGATGAAGATGAACGACACCGTTTCGCCTCTTCTTTTTGTTACTGAAGGTGTAGGTGGATACGAAAGCAACAAACTCATCTTTTATGCCAAGAAAAGCTACGATGATTACGATGCAGAAATAGAAGTTGGCCTTACACGCGACCCATTGCATCCGGAAGCTTTCACAGCTACCCAGTCTTTTGTCATGACAACCACTTATCAAAAATTCGAAGCGGAATTTCCTGCAAATTCCACCGAACCCTATATTGCCTTTAAGTTTGTAGGTGGTCAGTATGCCTCTGCTGTGTGGCTTGATGATATCTCATGGGATAACAATGGTAATTACCCTCCATATTGCCCTATTCCAACTTATCCGCAAGCAAATGCCACCGATGTAGATGTGATGATGGGGTTAACACTCAACTGGACCAGCGGTGGAGGAAATCCTACCGGATATAAATTATTTTTAGGAACTGATCCTGATGCTACCAACATGTTAAACGGCGAAGATATGGGCTATGCTCTTTCATATAGTTTCCTCGAAACCCCGGATTATGGCACCAACTATTTTTGGAAAATATTGGCCTACAACGATTATGGTGAATCTACAGGATGTAGCACCGGCACTTTTACGACCATGGAAAATCCCTTGGTTACAGTTCCCTACTTCGAAAACTTTGATGGCATCGATGCCTTTGGCAATCGCGATTGTCCTCTGGGTTGGTCCATTGAAAATGAAAACAACGACAATATTCCGTGGGATGTAGTGTCTGATATTGCCACACCGGATTTGGCACACTCCACGCCAAATGCCATGCATGTAATTTTCTCACTTCAGGAAATGAGTGATTATTTATATACTCCTCCAGTATTGCTCCAAGCGGGCGTTGAGTACGAAATGGGATTCTGGTTTAAGACCGTTGGCGATAACTGGGTACCTTATCCTGTTGAGCGCATGAAAGTCCTGATGGGCGAAGACAACAACCATGAGGCCATGCGTACTGAGATATACAGCAACGAATATATCGACAATCAGGAGTGGAATGCCGCTTGGGTACCTTTTACAGTGAATACCGCTGGAGAATATTTCTTTGGTTTCTACGCTTTTAGCGAGCCTAACCAAGGCATTCTATTGCTTGACGATGTACGCATTGACTTATTTACTTCAGTAAATGAAAACAATACCAACCAGGTACGTGTTTTCCCAAATCCAACGGAAGGAATGGTATATATTTCAGCCAAAAACGATATTCAGCAGATAAGCCTGTATGACGTAAGTGGCCAACTAGTATATACACAGCACATCATGGATAAGACAGTGGGTATTGAAACCACTAACTTCAACAAAGGAATATACATAGTTTGCATTGAAACAAATGGAGAACTTGTAAGAGAAAAACTCATTGTGAGATAGTAATTTTGTATTGTTAACACTTGGGATGGGAAGTGCTGTCCGAAAGAGAAATTCTCTTTTGGACAGCACTTCTTTTTTTGGGTAATCATGTTTTTTTTCGAAAGTAAAAAACAACGGCTACCCCATAGAAATTACTATCTTTGAATTAAGTAAAGATCCTTGTTATGACTGATATTTCCGAAAACCTCGTCGCGTTTAAACGCAGCACCTTTTTAAACGCTGAAAATAAATTTACAACCATTGGAACGGGCGCCATTGGGGGCAAGGCTCATGGCTTGGCCCGGGTGAACCAATTACTTCAATTACCTGACCTCCAAATTAAATTCCCCAATATTTCAATCGGCATCCCGGCCATGGCAGTCATCAGAACAGATGTTTTTGACGCCTTTATGAAACGCAACAATTTGTATAAAATCGCCCTATCGGGATTACCCGACGACCGCATCGCCCACGCTTTTCAAAAAGCAGCTCTACCGATGGAAATTCTGGGAGATTTGCGTGCTCTCATTGCCCAAGTGCACACTCCCCTAGCCGTGCGATCGAGTTCCATGCTTGAAGACGCCCAACATGAGCCCTTTGCGGGGATTTACGGCACTAAAATGACACCAAATAACCAACCCGATACCACCACGCGTTTCAACAAACTTACCGAAGCCATCAAGTATGTATATGCCACCACATTTTTCAAGGCTGCACGGGATTATATCAAAGCAACCAGCCACACTTCTGAGGAGGAGAAAATGGCGGTGATAATACAGGAAGTGGTAGGACTTCGTCATGGAGACCGATTCTATCCTGAGTGTTCTGGTGTGGCCCGATCGCGAAATTTTTATGCCTTTGGCAATGCCACTCCCGAAGATGGAATCGCCAGTTTGGCCCTCGGTTTGGGCAAAACCGTGGTCGATGGCGGATTGGTTTGGTCCTATTCACCGGCCTACCCCAATGCTGATCCACCCGTTGGCGGGGTAAACGAATTACTAAAAATCACCCAAACGAAATATTGGGCTGTCCAAATGGGATCAGCTCCCGCATATGATCCGGTAAAAGAAACTGAATACATGACTCATGTCGATATCGAAACGGCCGAAGAAGACAAAACTTTGAGATGGGTGGCTTCTACTTTAGATTATCAGTCGGGAAGGTTGATCATGGGCGTAGGAAAACAAGGAGCTCGTATCCTGAACTTTGCTCCATTGTTGCGCCTCGATGACATTCCACTCAACGACCTGCTCATTCAACTGCTGCAAAAATGCGAACAAACCTACAACGCTACGGTAGAAATTGAATTCGCCATGACCATGGAATCTGGCAAAAAACCCAGATTCGGATTCCTTCAGGTTCGCCCCATGGTAGTTTCCACCGAAGAAATTGAGGTAAAACCCGAAGAACTAAAACATCCAAATGTACTTTGCTCCTCGCCACATGTATTGGGCAACGGAACAAACAACGAAATATACGATATCATATTCATGAAACCCGGCACATTCGATGCTACACTTACACAAAAAATAGCTTCCGAAATCGATCAGGTGAACACCCAACTATCCAATGAAAAAAGACCTTATTTACTCATGGGATTTGGTCGGTGGGGAACTTCCGATGCTTGGGCGGGCATTCCGGTGGACTGGGGTCAAATATCTGGAGCAAAAGTCATTGTGGAAGCTCCTTTGGCAGGCATGAACTCCGAATTGAGTCAGGGATCACACTTTTTTCATAATGTCACCAGTTTTAGCATATTGTATTTTTCAGTCCCCTATTCCGGAGAATTTCCCATTCAATGGGAATGGCTTAACCGACAGAAGATAATTTCAGAAACAGATTCCATCAAACATGTGCGACTCCAAAATCCATTGGCTGTAAAAGTGGACGGACGCTCTGGAAACGGAGTTATTCAATTTAATTAAAGCATCCCTATGACCAGCAATAAACCCCTTGAACAATTGATGGCCGAATTGAAGGAAAGAGCCAAAGAACTTAATTGCTTGTATGAAGTTCAGGAAGTATTAAACAACCCTTCGTTATCAAACGATGACATCTGCAACAACCTGCTGCAAGTCATTCCACCAGGCTGGCAATATCCTGAAATCTGTAAAGTGAAAATGACTTGCTTCGGCAAGATGTACACCTCCGAAAATTTTACTGAAACCCCCTGGTTTATTCAATCGCCTATTGTGGTTCAGGAAGTGGTCTCGGGTCAGATTACGGTATATTATACTGAGGAACGCCCCCTCTCGGATGAGGGTCCGTTTTTAAAAGAAGAGCGCAAACTTATCGACACCATTGCTGAACGTTGTTCTTTGTTCATTTTACACCAAAAACTCAAATCAGTTTTCGACAAAGAGCTTACGGACAATAAAGATCAAAAAAGTGAATGGTGGGTAATTCTGGACATGCTTAAGCAAACCGATCCGAAATTGCTCATCCGGCTTAGCCGACGCATGATTAACTTCCTGTGCTGGACAGGCGTGGAAAAAGCCAATCAAATGTTGGAATACTTCAGTCCGGCCTTCAAGAGCGATGTCACCTTACTCACAGAAGTGAACAGCCCTTATCAAAAGCAACCGGATAGTGACCTGCTGTCGGTTAGCTATCAGATTTTTGAATTGGCATCTCAACATATCTCTGAAAGGGAAATCCTGAACCACATTCAAAAGTGGACCAAAGAAGACCGTTCTGGTTTTTTAGCAGAAATTCTTGAAAACATGGGCTCTTCGCTGGCAGACATCAATTCCGCGGTCGAGCGCTACCATCATCTGGCTCCGCATGTTATGGAATTATCCAAACCCCGAGAGAGAAATTTTAAGGTGTCACTTATTCGGCGGATCCTCACCGACCAATCCGATTTTCTGGACATTGCCAAAAATCACATCAAAATAGATAGCTTTTTTGACCTGCTTCAACATATGATTTACCCTGCAGGAAGTCATGGACAACTTGGAGGCAAAAGCTCGGGGTTATTTTTGGCCGACCATATCCTGAAAGATTCTGAAAGTTCGGGCCTTAATTTTGGCAAGATAAAAACCCCTAAAACTTGGTATCTGACTTCCGATGGATTGTTGAGTTTCATGAGCTACAATAACCTTGAGGAGGTGATGGAACAAAAATACAAAGACATTGCCCAAGTAAAGCAAGAATATCCATACGTAGTGCACGTGTTTAAAAATGCACTTTTTCCACCTGAAATGCTCAAAGGAATCACCATGGCCCTGGATGATTTTGGTGAAGTTCCTTTGGTGGTGCGCAGCTCCAGTTTACTCGAAGATCGCGTAGGAAGTGTATTTGCCGGCAAATACAAAAGCTTGTTCATCGCTAATCAGGGCGATAAAGAATCACGATTGATGGCCTTGCTCGATGCCATTGCTGAAGTATACGCCTCCACTTTTGGCCCCGACCCCATTGAATATCGAGCCGAATACGGCCTGCTTGACTACCGCGAAGAAATGGGCATTATGATTCAGGAAGTTGTGGGACGGAAAACAGGAAATTATTTCTTCCCTGCTTTCGCAGGAGTGGCATTTAGTCACAACGATTTTAAATGGTCGAGCCGGATAAAAAGTGAGGATGGACTCATCCGCATTGTTCCCGGATTGGGAACCCGTGCTGTGGATAGACTTTCCGATGATTATCCAGTACTCATTTCACCCGGCCAACCTGATCTCAGGGTAAATGTCACCATCGACGAAATCGTGCGCTACTCGCCTAAGTACATGGATGTGATAAACCTCAACACCGGTCAGTTTGAAACAATCGAAGTGGAATCACTACTCAAGCGTTATGGACGTGACTATCCGGCCATTAGCCGTGTGGTGAGCATACTGAAACAGGACTTTATACAACCTGCCCGTCCTTTGGGGATGAATTTCAATGATGATTGTTTTGTGGTGAATTTTGAGGGATTGATCAAGCGAACTTCCTTTATACAGGATGTAAAAGCTATGCTGGATACGCTCAAAAAAAACTATAACCATCCGGTAGATATTGAGTTTGCTCATGACGGACAGGACTTTTACCTCTTGCAATGCCGTTCGCAAAGCTCCGGATTAAATAGCCGTCCTGCAGAAATCCCAGCCAACATTCCGGCCAAAGATGTGGTTTTTAGTGCCCTCAAACATGTTCCCAACGGAGTGGTTTCTAATATCACCCATGTAGTGTATGTCGATCCTGTTCAATACGGACTCATCTCAGAACATGATGAACTTATACAGGTGGGTAACGCCATTGGTCGCATCAATCAATTGTTACCAAAAAAACAATTTATTCTGATGGGACCTGGTAGATGGGGAAGTCGTGGAGACATTAAACTTGGGGTCAGCATCACTTATTCAGAGATAAAAAATACGACCATTCTCATTGAGATTGCTCGAAAAACCAATAATTACGTCCCGGACTTATCCTTTGGAACACATTTTTTTCAGGATTTGGTCGAAGCCAACATCAAGTACCTGCCGTTGTATCCTGATGATGAGGGCATCCATTTTAACACTGACTTTTTCAGCATAAGCACCAATATGCTCACTACGCTTTTGCCCGACATGAGTCATCTATCACATGTCATCAAAGTGATTGATGTGGCCGCCAATTATGATCAGCAGAGGTTACAAGTCCTTATGAACTCCGACAGATCGACGGCCATTGCCATGCTGGTGAAATCGGGTGAAGGGCAACAACAGGAGGAAATCATCATCGACAAAGTAGTTAAACCGGGAGAAAACAAGGATATCCATTGGCAATGGCGACAACAATGCGTCGATCGGCTGGGATCAAGCTTAAATGTGGAAAAATTTGGCGTGGTAGCGCTTTACCTTTTCGGAAGCGTTAAAAATGGCACTTCCGGGCCTGGAAGTGATATCGATTTATTGATCCATGTAAAAAACACGCCCGAACAACAGTCCCAACTCGAAGCATGGTTGGATGGATGGAGTCTGAGTTTAAGCCAGATGAATTTCCAACGCACAGGCGTAAAACGGGATGAAGGACTCCTCGACGTACATTATATCACTGATGAAGATATTGCCAAACGAACCAGTTATGCCATTAAAATTGGAGCAGTAACAGATGCGGCAAGGCCAGTGAAAATAGGAAGCTAACAATATCAATGTAGACTATCCTTTGCATTTTCATCAATCCTAATCTCAGTAACCCTCCAGATTACTTTTGTAGGGCTTTGTATAAAAAAAATTACACGAAGTAACACGGAGAAATAACGATGAAGAGACACGAAGGTTAAAGGACAAAGCGTTTTAATCCGTTTTTTAACACAGTAACATTGAAATTCATCAAAAGCCCAATTTTTATTCCGGAAAACTTCATATAGGTTAGTATCTGGGCTTCGTGCACAGGCGCAATCGCCTCAATTGATTTTAATTCCAGTAAAACTTTGTTTTCCACTAAAACATCAATTCTGTAACCGTAATCTAATTTTATTTCTTTGTAAATCACAGGTACGGGTTTCTGACGTTCAACCTTATATCCCTTTTGTTGCAACTCAAAAATTAAACATTCCTCGTAAGCTGACTCTAACAGACCAGGCCCAAGCTGTTTATGTACTTCAATTGCAGCGCCTATGATCTCTCTTGTTATATTCTCAAACTCCATATTTATTATCTCCGTGGTTCTTCGTGTTCCGACTTCGTGTAGCTCCGTGTAAAAAAAATTACAAATTGACTTTAGAATATCTGGTTAAAAGTTACCTCATTTACAACAATTCCCTCGTACTCTCCTCCGGTTTTTCCGGATTGAAAACCACCAAGGCCAACTCAGAACCATCATGAGCAGCACCCATCATGGTCGTTGCATCCAACTGCTGTTTCCAATGTCCGGTTATTCGAGCCGATTCGTGTACATGACCATGCAAGGTGAGGCGGGGTTGTTTTTCTTCAATCATGCGCTGTAGCGCGATACTGCCCACATGCACATCCAACGGAACATATTCCACCATTTGTCCATCCAACGCTGCTCTGTCGAGATGGGTTTGATAAGGAGGACTGTGAAAAAGCCCGATGGTTTTGGTCATGTCCAAATCCTGAGTCAACAACTCCAAATCCTTTTGAATGGTTGAATAGCGAAGCTCATATTTACTTAGTGGCACACTCCGAAAACCCTCTTCCGGCGAAACACAACCTGGGTCAACATAGGCACTCACATCATATTTTTCCCAATCTTTCAACAAAAAAGGCGTGGGAGGAACATAGGCATACCCCAACACCGACCATTGTTTCCATTGAACCACACGATTTGGAATATACTTCCAATACCCATGTTTCTCTCCTTCCAGGAAATCATCTTCATCCCCTCTCCCATCATCATTTCCAGGAATTACAAATACTTGGGGATAAGGAAATCCGGATAGGTCTTTCAATTGGGCAAAACCGGCAAACAGAATATCTTCAAAAAAATTACCTGACTGATTTTGGCTTTTGGTGAGTTGATGTAACCCGGAAGGCAACAAATCGCCACCAAAAAATACGGCTTCCGGTTTTCTCGTCCGAATGGCCTGAAACAGCTTTTGATAGCGGATTTCTTTGCCGTGTAAATCAGAAACGAAAAAACAGGAAGCCGTCATAACAAGTTGTGCCGTTACTTGCCTAAACTCAGGATAAGTCCGGCAGAAAAATCACCCTGCACCAGTGCTGCATATGAATCCACATACAAACCACCACCTGAACCTCCTGAACCAATTCCGTAATAACCACCCACACCACCAAAATTCATGGGTAACATAAGTCTTCCTCGCAACATAATACCAACCCGGTCACTAAACATAAGTTTAGCACCCAAACCCAAGGTAATACTAAAGCGCCAGGTATCGTCGTAATTGCTCACTTTAGGACTAAAAACCGTGGCGCCCATCGAAAAAGAACCGAAGGGTTTTATCATGTCATCGCCGCCAAGTGACTTGAGTACGCCCACCTGAAAATAGTTGGTACTTACATTCACCTCATCATCTTGATAAAGAGGATATCCGGGATAAGCCGTAAACCTAGCCTTGCTGTCCAAACGGGTATAGCTAATTTCAAGATCAGTTGCATATTTAAAATCGGGAACAATAATGGAAACTCCGTAATTCATTCCATCGGTCACCTTAAGTTTTCCTTGATAAAATTTTACGCCACCTCCAAACATATAACCAACCGATGGGACAATTTCCACCTGACTATAGGCCAGTACAGGAAATAGCAAGACGAGTAAAAGGGTTTTAAATTTGTTCATACGAGTTAAATTGATAAGTAAATACAAAAGCGAATATAGCTAAATAATCTTTGGAGAATCCTGTTGCGTAGGATATTTTACAGCGTAGTAGGTAATTCCAACTATTGAATCAAGCTCACCGACCGGGAACGAAGATAATACAAGCGCCAAACCAATAAGCCCAAACTTACGATCAGCAAAATGACCAAATGTTGAAAATTATGTAATACATGACTCCAATTTCCACCCATGACAAAGAGTTTGGTCATGGCCTCAAGCATGGGTGTGGTGGGCACAGTAGCAGCAAGCCATTGCAGAGGTAAAGGCATCTCCGACAAAGGCCAACTGTATCCTGAAAGTAGAAAAAACGGATAGGTGGTAAAGGCCAACAGCTCCATCATTTTTATTTGACTCTTCACAAATGAACCAATGAGCATGGCATATACCATAATTGTTGTCAAAAATGTCAAACTAACTACCATGATTGGAATCATAGAACCCAACACAGGCAAATCGAAATAGGGAAAGATAACCGTTACAAACAAAAGCAAATATGCAGCATACAAAAATGCGTAGTAACCGGTTTTCCCGAAAAGGTAATTCACTACTCCGTGTTTGCCTTCATGAATCCATTGTTTTAAATACCCCTTTTCTGAATCGCGGCCAATGCTTTCGCCCAAACCCAACAATAGGGTTTGTTGCAGAATAAGAAAAAACAAGCCAGGCAACAAAAAATTACCATAGCTATTGATATTATTATAAATAGGCTTTACTTCAGCACTTACCGGATTTATCATCTCCATCGCATACTGCGGACCAATTCCTTGGGCTTCAAAATAATGCAATCGAATACCCGCTCCAATGGTAAGCATCACTTTGTTGACAGCCATATTAAGATCGTTACTTGGCAAAAATCGGGTATTATTCAAATAGAGGTTAACATCAGCTCCTTCCAGCCGAAGAACCCTTTTTTCAAATCCCTTGGTGAAAATAATAAAACCTGACACTTCCAAATTATTGAGTTTATCAATTCCATCCTGATAGTCCTCCAGATAACCCACCAATTCAATTTTAGGATTGGCTGAGAGCAAACGGGTCATTTCACGGGTAGTGGGCGTATTGTCGTAATCCACCACTGCAAAACGGATCTGGTCGATATCCTTGTTAATGTAGATGGATCCCAGAAAAAAAGCATACAACAAAGGAGCAATTAAAACCGTCAGTAAAATACTGTGATCGGTGAGTACGACGCGAGTCTCATGGATGAGTATTTGCCTGATGGTATTAAACTTTCTCATGAGATAAATTTAGCGTTACGGTTCTTGAATCCCATTTCGAGTCTAGTTTGAGCGCCAGCCAGGTGGTGAAAAATCCAACGGCCAGAAAAATCCCCAAAGCCAGCAATTCTGGCAAAATATATCCAAACGGCGCTCCAATTTGGTATACCTTGAAAAAAGCATGTAAGAAATGCGTATAGGGAATAAATTCCGCGTAAAGCGAATTAAAAAACGGCATCCCAAACATGGGAAAAGTGAAACCACTGAACACAAATGCCGGTGAATTGTAAAAAAAGGCCACATCCAATGCCAGTATTTCATCGTCGATGGTAGCACTTAACATCAATCCCAACAGTATATTAACTAAAATGAACACGCTGAATAACACCAGCAACTCAAATTCTTTGTCCTTGAACGGGATGCCAAACATTAGGTAAACCAAGGCAATATACATAGTAATGGCAAAACCCATTAAAAAATACGCGATGGTTTTTCCCAAAAGAATATTAATGGGCTTCCGATTCGAAACTTCCAACAACTGCGGAAGAGTTCCTGCCTCAATTTCGCCATTGATACAACGGGTAGCAACAAAAAACAAAATCATCTGTAGTAACACAGTCATTAAGCCCGGCACCAAATAATACAAATAGTTGTAAATAGGATTAAACAGCGGTTTCGAGTTGACACTGATGGGCATCGAAAGATTAAATGCCTGATCGGGAGTCATACCTTGAGCCACCAATTTCTCCATGGTTACACCAGTAGAAAGGGTTGCGCCAATGAGCATGGCATCGCGTTGCAACACATTGCCATAAACAATATTCGATGAATTGGTCAACACCTGAAAGTTAGCCTGTTCACCCCGCATGATGGTTTGTTCAAACCCATGTGGAATATGGTAAATGGCCTTTTCGGGATGGTTCAGAAAAAAGGTTTCCAGATCATCACCAGAATCCAGGTAATAGGTCACCTGCATGTCAGGAGAACTATTTACATATTGCACAAGTAACCGGGATAATTTCGAATGATCCTGATCGGAAATCGCTACATGTACTTTCCGCAATGCACCAGAATGATAGATAAAAGCAAGTAAGACAAACGTTATGGCAGGAATCCACAGCAGCAACATCTTGGCTGATGAGCTTTCGCTGATGATCCGCAATTCACGGTCGGCTACTTTTATAAATCCGGGTGTTTTCAAAATCAGGCTAACGTATTAAGGAAGTTGAACTTGCACAGTCATTCCGGGATGTAATCCTTCGATAAGATTAACCGGAACCAATCTGACCTCAAAAGTTTTTAAATCAAATTCACCTTTCGCCTGTGTGGGCACCCAGGTAGCAAAATCAGCCATTACAGCCAAATACGACACTTTAAATTCGTAGACATTTCCGGCTAATCCGGGAACTTTACCTTTTACTACCGTTCCTTTTTTAAAGAAGTCGAGTTTGTCTTCGCGCACATTCAGTACGGCATAAATTTTTTCAGGAATCATAATGGTCATAATAGGATACCCTGCCCCCATTACTTCGCCAGCCTCTGAAATCTTGGCGCTGATATCACCTGATACAGGAGCCACCAACTCCAATTGTTCGTAATAAGCCAGAGCCTCGTCATACATCCCAGCAGCCATTTCTACCTGACCTTTTACAATTTGTACATCTTCATGGGTAGCACCTTTTTTGGCCATGTCATATATCGCCAAGGCTGCTTCCATTTGATTTTTGGCAGCGGTATATTTAAATTCCATCTCATCCATTTCCTGACGCGAGATAATGCTGTCGGCATACAACAACTGAAAACGATGATAAGTTTTTTCGGCGAACTCAAACTGGCTTTTGGCCATTTCGTATTGGTTACCAGCCGCTTCAATTTCTTCCTTGCGAGCACCTTGTTTTACCCTATCGAGCATCGACTCAGCGGCATATTTCACACCCTTGGC